>NZ_WTKZ01000037.1:0-40701 GCF_011378805.1 Pseudoalteromonas sp. Z9A6 | reverse complement strand
GTCAGTTGTTTGTAATGTCTCATTGTAAAATCTCTTGCCGGAGAAAAAGCAGTTAGCTTATGAGCAACTGACCACTTAATCTACCCAAAACAAGTTATGCACTTACAATTTGAATCCAGGAATTAATTATTTTTTTATTTTTTATTTTTTATTTTTTTACCCCGCCACTATCATTTGTAATAAAACTACTGAGTGAACTGACTTACTGAAATACGCAAAAGGGAGATAGACATAAATCTACCTCCCTTGTGCATTTGACCTATCCACCTTGCCAAACATGATTACAATGACTGCGCTTTTGAGGCATCGTAACGAAACCCTGTATTTGCGCAGGACCCCCTCCCAGGTTTGATACTCAGTAACTGAGTAAAATGCCCTATTAAACGCTATTGCAGTTAGGGCAACGAATCAGCAAATAATGATTCAGGCATATTTTGGGAGATATGATTAGGCTGTTATTTTGATTTTGAAAATAACCATTATGACCTCAGTTTCAATCGTTAATTTTTTCAATTAGACCCTAGGGATAAACATCATCCTCGAAGTCACACGGCAGCTCCACACGCTCTACTGGGTCGCTAATCAGAGCATGCATAAGTTCGTAGGTGAGTTTTCGCATGGCAAACTCATTTAGTGTTTTATTCGCTGTAATTTCAGAGCCAATAACCTCCCAAAGCTCATCTAAATTCGCATTATCACTGCGTAATTCTAATAAGTTTATCTGATGGTCATTCGTGGTAATTACTCGGCTAAATGTGTGTAATAAATTTAAAAAATCCAATGTTGATACATATGCATGTTTCATGTTTTCACTATCCTTGTGTGGTTTGTTATCAAAATCGATAACTCATTATTAATTAATAAACAGGTATGGGTATTTAAATCGGTTTACGAAAAAATATTATAAAAAAAGCGAACAAATGTTCGCTTAGGGGGGCTATGCATTGTCGATAATATCGACCCAATCATTCTCTGCTGCTGCAAAAAATGTAGTTGGCGTTTGCATAAATATTTGCTGGAACTCCTCAGAGAACAGCTTACAAAACTGTATTATTTGCTCTATGTAGATAAGTAAAAAAAGCACCATATCAACTCCTTCTAAATATCGATTTTCAAAACTCGGATTTTTTTCTAACAAACTATTTGAAATACTAATTCCAAGTATTTTTCCAACGCTATCTCTATGTAAATATATGTAATTATTGAAATTTAACTCCAAACTTTGTTCGTCAACTACATCTGCTAACAATAAAATTGTAGAGCAGTCATCCCACGGAGATCTACTGGCTCGAACGTATTGGCGAATGAATTGAGATTTAGTATTTTTCATTATTTGTCCTCGTTAATTGTCCTGAAATTAACTAGGGCCAAGCGGTGGGTAAAAATAGAAAATCACGTTTATGTAGGCTAAATTTGCAAAAATAATAAAAATCATTAATGTTGGGAAGTGACTGAACAACCTCGAGAATGAACAATATGACTGATTTTATTTGGATAATACCAGCTATAGTACTGACACTAATTTTGATAAGACTTGTTCTCACACACAATAAAGAAAGTTAAATAGGATACATATAATCCCCTATTCAATTGTAAGAAAGCAATATTGCTTTCTTAATGGGTGGCTAAATTAACTATGCCACTGCATAGACACTCAACTCAATAATAAGCTTTTTTCCCATACCCTCCCGCATCTTCTCAGATTTATATTTTAAACTATACACACTCTAATCAAGGTCAAATTACACACAATAGATCTTAGAAACGCCGAAAACTTTAATAGCGTCGATAAAAAATTAAAATATTTTCAAAATATACAATACATTGATTTTAAAGTGATTGTTCTTTTATTTTTATTGCTTTTTTTACTTTCCCTCGTTTTTTACTGCTTCAACTACTTAAAAAAAATTTTCAAATGTCGATATGTAGATAGAAAGGTTGAGAATTTTTTAAAAAATCAAATACATTTCTAAGAGGTTTAAATGATAGATGTAGTACTAATCAGCAAATATTGCGAAGAGTCAGGTGAAAGTAAAAAAGCCGTAGAATCTCGAATCCAGAGAGGGGCTTGGGTAGAAGGCAAACATTTTTATAAAGTTGATGGCGTTAGAGAACGTTGGGTTGATCTAAATAATGTAACTGAATGGGTTAAAAATCAAGGGGGTTGATTTAGTTACTAAAGGATTTTGGGCTGAGCTTCGCAGCAAAGAATCCTTAAAATACAGTATTTTATGGATAAAATATATAAGATTAAAATATTAAAGTGATAACTCTAAAATGCTATTAAAAACTCAAAAAATTAAGCCCCCAGCGGGCGTAGTAATTCGTTACAACTCAAAAGGTGAAGCTACATCATTCCAACTCACCTTCACCTACAAAGGCGTTTTATGTAGAGAAAAAGTACCATTCATCCCTAATAAGCAAGGCCTAAAATCTGCAGGTTTTTTTTTGGGCCAAATCAAAAATGAAATAGCGCATGACACTTTTGATTATTCCACACATTTTCCAAAATCTAACAAAGTAAAGCTGTTTACAACTACCCCAAACGACGCAAAAGTTGTTGAGTACATGGACCTATATATTGAAAGGGGAATAGTCAGGGGATTAGAAAAATCAACAATTACTGGGTATAAGAAAGCTAAAAACGGATTAAAAGCATTATGGGATTGTAATGTCTCCGAATTGGAGAGCATTGATGTTGTAAATTTAATCGAAACATCAACTGTATCGAGAAAAACATTATCAAACCGGATTTCACTTTTACGTTGTTGCCTAGATCGAGCTGTGATCGATAAATTAATAAAATCAAACCCTGTTAAAAATATCCGCATAGGGGAATATTTACCTAAAATAAACAACATAGATTTAAGAGGTGCACATAAAAATGTAATTCCATTCACACCTCAAGAAAAGGCTAGGATAATAAACGGTTCATCTGGGACAATACGAGCAATTGTAAGCCTTGTATTCAACACAGGTATTCGCTCTAGTGAGTGGGTTGCATTAAAAAAAGCTGACGTATGTTTAAAAACAAAACAGGTGTCAATTTACGAAGCTATTGTTGACGGTATAGTTAAGGCAACCAAAACAAAAGCCGGCCGAAGAAAAATTCCTATTTCAGAAGATGTTTGTGATCTATTAGCGATAGAAATGAAAAAACATAACTCTGAATACCTATTTTTAAATTCTCGGCAAAGGGTTTGGAACCAAGATTCGTTTAGAAAAAATAGATGGATAAAATTACTAGACTCTTGTGGTGTACAGTACCGTTACCCCTACCAGATGAGACACACGTTTGCATCTCAGTTGATTTCTGAAGGTGCAAACCACTGGAAGGTATCGAAACTTATGGGGCACTCTTCACCCAATACACTCTATCAGCATTATGGTAATTTTATCGATGAGTATGAAAGAGAGCACAATGCATAGTTAAATACAGTTGAAGGGGGTGGTGTATGGGCTTGATACGTATTCTACTCAGCTAACCCTCCCCTACTCTTAATTAGTGCTATTTAGCCCAAGTCAAACTTCAGGAAAGTGCCATAAGCGGACAGTGCTAACGAGGCTGTAGAATAACTCCAACAGCCAAATTCAATTAAAAAACGAGTTCTTCAAATCAACTCTAAGCGCTTTAAAAGCATTAGGTAATGCATTTGGAACCCATAAAACAGGCTGTTTTTCTTAAAAAAAGTAATTCTACAGCCTCAACGCCTTGCTAAGCAGATAAGAATAGTTGGTTATAATCGTGAAGCGATAACCAACTGTTTTTATTCCGTCTAAGTAACTTGTTAGAGCTATTTCCGTGAAAACTCAATAGCTGCATCAACAAATTCACTCTGAAATGTCTCAGGGCTTTTCTTCAATATTGATGAGCAAGATTCTAAGTGAACTTGCTTATAACCAGCCTGAGCCTTGAGTAAGGCAAATAATCGAGGGTTTTCAGACTTTACAACAATCTCCCAGATCAATGAAGTGTCGCTATTTGAATTTAATAGCCAATGCTTTTCTATAATATTTTCGAAGCTTTTTAATTTGTCTGATTCTTCGATAGAAAATCTATCATCGTATTCAATCTTCATTTGTATAGAAACCTCAAATTTTAAATTTTGCCAATAGCTCTAACAACGGCCAAAGCAGCGGCGCGTTTACGCGTCCGACTGCCTTTTCTTGTTAAATGCATTTACGCTCCATAGGTATACTCATACCATGTTCAAGAGCGTCTTTTGAAAAATTGTTGTTCTCAATATTAAAGCCATGCGATTCAAAATATTTAATTTGATGATCTAAGGCGGCCGACAGCGTAATTTTCGCAATACTATTCTTCTTACCGTAGACAATGATATTCTTTAGTAATTTAGCAAACAGGCCAAGACTACGATATTCATGAAAATGATGCTTTTTCTCATTCTCTGGTACTGGTTCATATGGATTACTGAATTCAACATCCGAGATATGTAAGTTATTTGGATAAACTCTAGCAAGAAGAAATTGACCACAAATTTTATTTTCTAGTTCAGGATCTTGTACCTTGGCATGCACTAGCACTATGTCTTGAAGAACTTTTTTTTTCATAACCTTCTCAACTTCTCTGAAAAGAAATGGGTTCCCGTTATCAAAGTGCTCACTTAACTTGCGTGGGTTAACTTTAGCTCCTGACTCAACATAATGCATCCAAGCGTTACCACCGATTTCACATAAGCAACTCGGTTCAAGTTTGGCAATAGTATCTATGTCTTTCATGAAGTAGTATTCGACGCTGACTTCAGCTTCAAACTTTTCTTGTAACTCTTCGACTGGATATATCTCTTCCATGCTTACTCAATCTCCTAGCATTTAACGTCTTGTTAAATTTCTTTTGGTCCTTTGCTCATATTTGCTTCAAGTAGTTTTAGAATGAAATCTGAGTCAACAATATTTTCATCAACAGCCTCTACAAATTGTGCATCCTCATCTTCTTTATTAGCTAAAGATATACCAACTTCGCCAGGTCTAGAGTCTGCTAAAACGAGTAAAATAATTCTCCCTGAATGAACACATGTTAAACGAACGGCATCAGCTTCCGCACCTTCAACATTTCGAAGCTTTTCAGATAGTAATTCAACTGACATCGCAGCTCTCTCATAACTTTTTAGGAAATAGTCTTGTGCAGCTAAGGATGAATTTTGGATTGTAGCTAAAGAGTTTGATGGCATTTAATGCTCCTTTATTGACTGAAATTTAACTTTTAAATAAGGGGCGATAGCACGCAGGGCATAATAGCGAAGCGGCCCTGCGTGTTAGCGTCCCAGCGAACGTAGTGAGTGACTTAATTTTTTTGTTATATTCACTTTACTTCAAGATCAAATACAACATCAACGGAGGCGGAAAATACGATATTTTCTTGAAGGTATCGACCTGGTTCAAACTCTTCTGCTTCAATTCGTGACCCAGTGACTTCTATCCTCTCTATATTGTCATTAAAACCATATCTATTACGTTGATTTTGGTTGGCAGAATTTATGCTATAGACTTTGCCTAATCTGGCATCAAATGCTGAGGCCATAGTTCGCCCTTTTCTTTTTGCATTCTCTACTGCATTTTCAAAAACTTCTTCTTTTAAAGCTTCCTTACGAGAAGATTGAAACTCAATATTTTGAATTTCATTCACCTTTACCTCTAGTGCAAAGTTTAATAATTCGTTGAGATGTTTAATTTGATTGAGAGTTACTTTTATAGTGCGGCTCGCAATGTATCCGTCTAATACTTTCTTATCTTCCTCGGTATAATAATAGTTTGGACTTGTAACAATACTTGACGCACTAACATTCTTTTCATCAATCCCAAATCTATTTAACCCATTTAGAAAGTCATTAATTCTCTTATCAACATCTTTCTTAGCCGCTAAGCTTGAATCATTTTTTGATTCCGTTTCAAAAGTGAGTACCGCCAGATCTGGCGCGGCAGTTATTTGAGCTTCACCTTCTACAACAATATGCCTGTCATTTGGTACGCTTGCAAAAAGACTAAAAGGGTAAATAAGAATTAGGATTATAGGTAAAAACTTCATGTGACCTCCTTGTGAATATAACAATTTAAAAGTGCGCTCATCGCGTATATTTCTGACAACGCTACGCTCATTTTTCTACATAATATATGTTTTAACAAATAACCTAGGGTATTACTATCACTAAGTTTTCTAAAACTTTAAAGAAAAGTTGTATGGAACAATATGCGCGCGCCACTCATTTTCATGACTATATGCGCGAAGAGCAGCTTAACCAATCAATTCACGACGATATTTAGCCAATCTCAGGTCCGTTTATCGCTCTTTGCCGAAGTTCAGCTCAGTGCCATAAGCGGACAGTGGTAACGCCGTTTTAAACGGCAAATTTCAGTTGGCTAAAATAAGTGAGGCACGAACAAAAAGCCAACTGAAATTTGTCCGATTTAAAAACCCTTGTTAGGCATAATTACCTAATAAACCATCAAAGAGTTGATTAGCCCAACCTTTATATGAATTTATAAATATTTTAAACTCTTCATCTTCCCACTCGATTAAATCAGCAACTACTTTTTCTGTAGAAATTACATGATTAATTTTAAATTTTTGTTTAATTTCAACTTCACCGGAAGTTGATGTTCTGCCCCAAACCAAAGCAGTACCAGCTATATTTTGGTTTTTATTATTGCATTTTACATCATATTTTTTCGGTGTATGCGATAGTTCCAAAAACAATTCAAAAGCACGTTTTGAGCAATGATGTCTAAGTTGTTTGGATTCATTTAAGGTTAAATATTTATATTTTTGATATTCAATTTCACACTTCATTTCAGTTACAAACAATCGATTTTCAGTATCTTTTAGTAGAAAATCTAAAGTGAAATACTTTCCATTAGAATCATAAATGGTTGGTCGACCGATATTAGTGAAAGGAGATTTTTTGTTTTCACACCAAATTCGAATTATTTCCTCATTGAAAATACCGAATATTCGCGAAAGAAACTTATCTTTTCTTGATTTACCTTTATACGGTTTCACCTCTGAGATGAATAATGCTTCGAAATCCATTTTTTATGCCTAACAATTAAATAGTGCGCTCGTCGCGCATATTTCTACCGACTCCACGCTAATTTATCCACATTATATGTTTTAACAAATAACCTAAGGCATTACTATCACTAAGTTTTATAAAATTTTTAGGTAGAGTTAAATGAACCAATATGCGCGCAGCGGTCTTTTTCATGAATATATGCGCAAAGAGCAGTTTAACCAATCAATTAACGACGATATTAAGCAAATCTCAATGACCGGTTATCGCTCCAAGCAGAAGTTCGCTTTAGTGGCATCAAGAGCTACTAAGCTGCAGCTTAAAATCTCACTCTAAGCATAGTAAAGGTTTTCAAACAGCTCTCTTCTTAATAATTGTGAGCAAAGATGGATTTCCAGTACAAATCTTAATAATGTTTGATTATAAGAGGCTTTATAAGCGATAAATTTTGAGCTTTAAAATTAACTACTTTATTAATTAGGGTTTTAAACTCTTAGCCTAATTACTTTAAGTATTTTCAAAAACTCGCCCTAATCAAAATTAATGATGAGGTGGCAATCAATAAACCTTCATTTATTAGCTCGTACGAAATTCTATCTAAAATGGTGCTACCTAGACCTAATAAAAGGCTGTTATATAAAATTATTTAATGGTTTATCACACAAAAACCGTGTGTATATTTTGTGTATTTTTGTGAAATAGCAGTGAAAACATAAGATGTACAATTAAGCCAAATAGCCCGTATTTACTGGTGTGTAGAGTTTGTGTATTTTGTAGAGTGTTATAGAGGGTTGTAGATGTGAAAAAACCGCTGAAAGCTACGTATTTACTAGCTTTCAGCGGTTTTAAAGTGGTGGAGCTGGGGGGATTTGAACCCCCGTCCGAAAAGCCTCGACCGTCGGTACTACATGTTTAGTATTGTCATTTAATTAACCTTTAAGTCCCGGACAAACACGGTAAATAAAGGCGAGGCCGCTTAGTTTTAACGCTTCAACCCCGGCCAGGGTTTCCGTCGCGATCAGGTGTTAGGGTGACACTCCAAAATCCAGTCCACAAGAATACATGGAAGGAGCGCTAGCCAGCCTAAGCTGCTAGAGAGTAGTTATCGTCGTTTGCGATTACTTTAGGTTGCGGCTGTTTAACGAGGCAAACCGCACCTCGACATGCACCTTGGGCTTCTTGAATTCCGTCGAATCCTAATCAGCCCCTGAATTAGTAACTCAATTCAGAGCGTGCAAACAGTATAACTGAGTAAAGTACTGATACTCAAGGCCTAGTAACGCTTTATTTTAATTGCGTGCACTAACCGAGCATTAAGTAACCAAAATTTAGTTTATGCAAGCCCATCTAAACATTTGCTTAACAATGTGTTTAACCTGTGTTCAAATAAGGAGTTAAGGTTTTTGTCATTTCTAAACCTTTAGTTGTAAAAAAAAATAATAACAGGCATAGAGTAGGGAATTAATAAATGTCGGTTTTTTCATTAGATCAAAATACAGGGTTTGTCTCTTTAGTTAGTCACCCTATTGATAGTGGCTTTCCTGTTACAAGTACTCAGTTAACGCAAATGCTCGAACAATCTGAGTTTAGTGAGTACGAAGCTGTCATTGCCAATATTGGAAAGCTTTTTGCGCCAACTAAAAACTATCAGGAAGTATCACTTGTCGTTGCTAAAGCGGTAGATGCGTCGCTTGTCATTAATATTGATGAAAAAAACATGGTCGCAGAAGCAACATTAACTACCGCTAAAGGTGGTGCGCTTTTGTCTATGGAAGGTGCACAAAAAGCGCTTGCTAATGCAGGTGTTAAAAAAGGAATAAGCCCACGCGCGCTGATACCTTTTTAGGCCAGCAATTTGAAAAACCAGCAGGAAGCTCTTATAGCGCCATAATTGCACATGGGCGTAATCCTAAAAAAGGCAGCGATGCTAAATTTGTGCGTTTATGCTCAACAGCCCAAGACCGTGTGCTTAGCCCACAAGCTAAAGAAGGCGGTAAGGTTGATATGAAAAATCTTGGCGCTATTATCACCGTAAAACCTGGTACTCCCTTAATGCAGCGTATTGCCGCTACCCCTGGAGAAGATGGTTATACGGTATTTGGCGATTCAATTAGTGCAAAACCAGGTACAGATCACCAACTCCAGCCTTTCGAAGGTACAAAAGTAGATCCTAATAATCCTAATATGCTTATTGCCGACTGCAAAGGTGTGCCCGTTGCCCTACCCCGAGGTATGCGTGTAGATGACGTTTTATGCTTTGATAATGTAGATGTAAGTACAGGCCACGTTGATTTTGATGGTAGCGTAATTATTACTGGCGATATTAAAGACGGCATGCGTGTAAAAGCCAATGGTGATATTACGGTACTGGGTTTTGTAGAATCAGGAGCTGTTGAAAGTAAAAGTGCGGTAACCATTATGCTTGGCGCAATTGGTAGAAAACGTGAAGGCGAGGAAGCATTTACATGCTCTATAACCGCTCAACGAACTATTTCTATTGGTTATGCTCAGTACTGCAATATTAAATCAGAACAAGATTTATTTATTGAACGCCAAGCTCTACATTGTGATTTAAGCGCTAGGCGATTAATACGTGTAGGCAAAGCAAATGATCCGCGAGGTAAAATTATTGGCGGTAATATTTTAGATGCTATGCGCATTGAAACGGGTGAGCTAGGCGCGCCAGCCGGTACTAAAACACGCGTATTTTTAGCACAACTCTGGTTTGAGCTTCGCCAAAAGCAAACACAAATAACCGATTTTGAAAAAGTACTTGCGACTAAAGTAACCGCTTTACAACAGGCTCGTGAAAAAGCGAGTAAAATTGCGGGGGCTGCTCAGCGTCAGCAATTCATGAATAAGATAACTGAAAATGAAAAGCATATAAAAATACGCTCTGCGCATATTCATCGTCAAAAACTACTTATTAAGCAAAAAATAGTGCAATTACTTGCCAGTAGTCGTTTAAAAGTAAATGAATTAATGCACCCTGGTGTGGAGCTTAAAATAGCGAAAGATTCTAAACAATTTTCGCGTATTTACCCGCCCCACCTAGTTAAGTTAACTGAGGGTAAAATTACTCAGACGTTTTAGTTTCTTCGTTATTTTGTGTCTCAGTTTCAACTTCGGCATTAGCGTCGCAATCGTCGGTTGGCGCTAATGGCCAACCACCTAATTGCTGCCAGCGATTTACTATTAAACAATAAAGCTCAGCTGTACGTTCTGTGTCGTAAAGCGCTGAGTGTGCTTGGCTGTTATCAAACTCTATACCAGCCGCTCTACATGCTTTTGCTAATACAGTCTGCCCTAACGCTAAACCCGCTAAAGATGTTGTATCAAAGCTTACAAATGGATGAAATGGCGTACGCTTAATGTTATTACGCTCTATTGCTGCATTTAAAAAGCCATGATCGAATGCGGCATTATGCGCCACAATAACTGAGCGTTGGCACCCAGCGGCCTTTTGCGCTTTGCGTACTACTTTACATATTTCTTTAATTACTTCGTCTTCAGGTACTGCGCCACGTAATGGTGAAAACGGGTCTATACCGTTAAAGTCGATGGCTGCTTGTTCAATATTAGCGCCTTCGAATGGCTGAACATGAAAATGAACAGTATGATCTATGCTGAGCAGTCCTTCGTCATCCATTTTTAAAACAGAAGCTGCTATTTCTAACAAGGCATCTGTCTCTTTGTTAAAACCTGCAGTTTCAACATCAATAACAACAGGAAAAAATCCACGAAAGCGTTTTGCGAAAGGTGTTTGCTCAGTATTTGCCATAGTCTTCTTTGTTTATACGTGTAAGCTGACTATTATGTCAAAATTGATGCCCCCTAGGCTAGGGGATTTAAGTATTTATTGCTTTAAAATTGTAGGCACATAACTTGCTTTAACTTATAAGTTAGTTACGTAGAGAACAAACTAATCATTGCAGTCGTTAATTTGCCAAATTATTGGCATTCCCGGATAGCTGGAGAGCACCATGAAGTATAAGTTGTTATTTATTAGCCTTAGTATAAGTGCAGTGCTTTGCAGTACTCACTCGCAAGCTGCTATGCGCCAATACACAGCAACCCAAGACAACTCCAACTGGGAAGTCGTTAAAACAACGCGCTTACAATGCCAATTAAATCATGAAGTTCCTTATTATGGGGAAGCTATTTTTAAAGCTTCAGCAAGTAAAAATAAAAACTTAACGTTTAATTTAGATATGGTTGTACGCCCAGATAATTACGCAATTGCTGGTTTAAAAGCCGTGCCACCGTCTTGGCGAGCAGGCTTACCGGCCCGTGATATTGCAAATATGAAATTACTTAAAAAGTTTGATGGTGAGCTGGGTAATAAAACCGCATGGGAGATGCTTAGCGAGCTTGAAAAAGGCTACTACCCTACTTTTTATTATCAAGACTGGCAAAACAGTGCCGATAAAATTGCCGTTGGTATATCGAGTGTAAACTTTAAACAAGCTTACTGGGCTTTTTTACAATGCCGTGATGAGCTACTCCCTTACAGCTTTGAAGATATTTCGTTTACTGTAATGAACTATCAATCTAACAGCAGTAAATTAACTAAATCGTCGCAACAACGCCTTGATAAAATTGCTGAGTATTTAAAAAATGATGCAAGCATAGAGTCCATTAGTATTGACTCATACACCGATAGTTATGGCGGCCGCTGGAATAACTTAGATTTATCGCGCAAGCGCGCCAAAACTATAAAAGATTATATGGTGAGCTTGGGTGTCGATGAAGCAAAAGTACAAACCACCGGTTTAGGCGAAAAACGCTTTGTTGATAATAACGATAACATTTTAGGCCGAGACAAAAACCGTCGTTTAATTATTCAAATAGAGAAAATGTAGTAAAACTAATTTGCGCTTACTCTCTTTCGCTTTAAAAACTTATCAACAAATTGAAAAAATGCAGTAAAACTAATTTGCGCTTACTCTCTTTCGCTTTAAAAATTTATCACCAAATTGAAAAATGTAGTAAAACTAATTTGAGCTTACTCTCTTTCGCTTTAAAAATTTATCACCAAATTGGAAAAAGCCTAGGCTAATTAAAATAATAACCGCACCAATTATTAGCTCCTGGCTTAATGGCTCATTGTTTAGCCAAGCTCCTAAGCCTAACGCAAAGCTAGGAGTTATGAGCGTAGTAAGTGATACCGTACTCGCATTTAGGTTTTGCAGTACATGAAAATACGCCAAAGCCCCAACTAAAGATCCAAACACACCTAGATAACCAATTGCCCACAATGATTTTGCACTCCAGTTCTGTATATGCAACTGACCATCTAATAACCACCAAGCAATAAAAAAGAGTGGGGTTACAAAAACTAAGGCACCAAATGTTGTCGCCATAGGATGAATCGCAATCTGTACACGCTTAATCATCACACCACTTAAGCTAAAAAAGCAGACAGCCATAAACACATAAAGTAACCCGAGCCCTTGAGTTTGCGAGTTTTGTACTTGGTTATAACTAACAAAATATAAGCCGATTAAGGCGCACGCTAACGCCACTAATTTAATCGGGCTAAATTTAGGTTCATTTAATAACTTCTGAGCAAGCAACCCCGACAAGATAGGTGCAAGGCCAAACATAAGCGAAATAATACCCGAAGGGACTGTTTTAGCTGCCATATAGCTCAGTAACATACCGCCAAAAATACCTATACTCGAATAAAAATAAAGTAAGCACGCATTTTTGCTCCAAGGTACTCTAATGTTTGTTATGGCAACAATTAAACCACCTAAAAACAACCCCACCAGCATACGCATTAATACAGCAAGCGTTGGCGATACTGTTTCACTGCTCCACACAATCCCCAGAGGTGTAGTAGACCAAATGAGAACCATAAAAAAATACGATACTTTTACCGGCACATGCCAATCCTTAGCGTTTTATAACGCAATCCAACGTACATAAAATTATACCCTCACCACCCTATTTTAATACTTTTAAATGCATACAAGTCCTTAATAAATACAGTTGTAAATTGTAGGTTACATTTTAATACCGTTCTTTTATTACAAAACTATTTGAGATTTGAGTAACTAGTTATATCGTGCATGTATATTAATAATAATTAAGGTAATTAAGTGCTTAAAAATAAAACAACTGGAAGCATGTTAATTGTTGCAGGCACAACTATTGGTGCAGGTATGTTGGCATTGCCAATTGCATCTGCCGGGCTTGGGTTTAGTACCGCGCTTGCATTGATAATTGCTAGCTGGTTACTAATGACCTACACCGCACTACTCATGCTAGAGCTACATCAATATGCACCACGCGATGCAACGTTAAATACGTTGGCTAAATTATGGCTTGGAAAGCGCGGACAATACATTGCGAATTTTTCGATGGTTTTTTTATTTTACGCTTTATGCGCTGCTTATATTGCAGGTGGTGGTGCACAACTTCAAGCGCGTATAAATATAGGCTTTGATGTAAATATAGCCCCACAGTTTGGCTCTGTGATCCTCGCTGTTATTATTGCAAGTGTGGTAACGCTGGGCACTAGCAAGGTAGATAAACTAAACAGAGTGTTATTTACTATAAAAATTATTGTATTAGCTAGTTTGTTTTACATGCTAACCCCTTATGTACAAGGTAAGCACTTATTAGAAATGCCTGTAGAGCAAGGGTTAATCCTTTCGGCTATACCGGTTATATTTACTTCGTTTGGCTTTCATGGCTCTATTCCTTCTATTGTTAAATATGTTGGTGTAGAAATAAAAGTACTGCGCAAAGTAATGATTGCTGGAGCCGCCCTGCCTTTAGTCATTTATATTTTTTGGCAACTACTTAGCCAAGGTATTATGAGCCAAGCTGACTTACTCAACAGCCAAGGCCTTAGTGGCTTTGTATCAAGCGTGGCAAGTATTGCGCATAACCCAAGTGTAGCAACGGCCGTTAAGTTATTTGCTGATTTAGCACTTGCGACATCATTTTTAGGGGTGAGTTTAGGGTTATTTGATTTTTTTGCTGATACATTTAAAAAAGGTGACAATAAAACGGACCGAATTAAAACGGCCTTAATTACGTTTATTCCGCCGCTTGGCTTTGCATTATTTTATCCTCAAGGCTTTATTATGGCTTTAGGTTACGCTGCAATAGCACTTGTCGTACTTGCAATATTTTTGCCTGTAGCAATGGTTTATAAACAGCGTACAACATCAAGTAAAACAGGCTATAAAGTTAAAAGTGGGAATGTTGGGCTTGGCATAGCAGCTATATGTGGCATAACGATTATTGCTGCGCAGTTTATGCAAATGGCGGGGCTAATCCCTGCTATCGGTTAAATCTTTTTGTTTTAATTTAGATAATAAAAAAACCGCACATCATTAGATGTGCGGTTTTTTTATATTAACTGCGTTTATTTACAAACGTCAGCTACAGCATTTGAAAAGTATTCAATATTTGACTGGCTAACACCTGCAACATTTACACGGCTAGAACCAACAATGTAAATACCATATTCTTTTTGTAGGCGAGCAATTTGCTCTTTATTAATACCTAAGAAAGAAAACATACCGTTTTGGCGTTCAATAAATGAGAAGTCTTGCGCAATATCTTTAGTTGCTAAGCTTTCCTTAATTAAGCTACGTAAGCCATTTATGCGGCTACGCATTTCATCAAGCTCAGAGTGCCATAATTGTGTAAGCTCTGTACTGCTTAAAATAGTATTAACAATATCAGCACCATGCGCTGGCGGCATTGAGTAAATACTACGTACAACGCTTAGCATTACAGAGTTTGAAATATCTGCTGTTGCGCTATCTTTTGCAATTAGTGAACATGCACCAATACGCTCGCGGTATAAGCCAAAGTTTTTAGAACATGAAGAACAAATAATTAGCTCTTCTACTGCATCAGCTAAAATACGTAAGCCACGTGCATCTTCTTCAAGTGAAGCACCAAAGCCTTGGTATGCAATATCAACAAGTGGTGTAAAGCCAACTTCTTTTGCAAGTTCGGCAACTGTGTTCCACTGTGTTTCGTTTAAGTCCATACCGCTTGGGTTATGACAACATGCATGCACTAAAACCACATCACCTTTAGGCACTTGTTTAAGTGTATTGATCATTTCATCAAACAGTAAGTCTTTATTTTCGTAATCGTAATACGGGTATTCTTTTACTGTTAAGCCTGCAGCTTCAAACAAGCTAATATGGTTTGCCCATGTTGGGTTAGTTACCCATACTGTTGCATCTGCATTGCAACGCTTAATAAATTCAGCTGCAACGCGAAGTGCGCCCGTACCACCTGGCGCTTGCGCAGTACGTACGCGATTTGCTAGCAATGCTTGATGTTCGCCTAGTAGTAACTGCTCCATCTTTTGGCAGTAATCTAAGTTACCCGCTAAACCAATGTAAGATTTGCTCATTTCGTTTTCAAGACGAAACGCTTCAGCTTTTTTAACCGCTTTAAGAACCGGTGTATTGCCTTGCTCATCTTTGTAGACACCTACACCTAAATCAATTTTATTAGGGTTTGTATCTTGTTTATAGGCCGCCATAAGGCCAAGAATAGGATCTGTTGGTAATGGTTTTAATACTGAGAACATTGGCTATCTCTTATCGTTATTTAGGGGTTAGCTGTTAAGCTAAGCTTAACATAAAAGCACATCATGTTGACTAGCGTTATTTACACTAGAAAGTGAGGAATTTTAATACAACATGCAATTAAAACGGCAAGCGTCTTTTCATCAAAAAAATCATTTTTAAAGGCTTCAGCATCTACAATACCAACACATTCATTTTGTGTATTAAATAAAGGTAAGCAGGTTTCTGATTTAACTTTAGGATCGCATGTGTAGTATTCACCACCTTGTGATAAATACGCTTCAACGTTATTAATAATACGGCCCTTGTGAGATAGCGCAACCTGCACGTTATTACTACCTGCCGCAAATGCTTGCGTTAAAGGGAACAACGGACGACTAGGCGCACCATGATAAGCTAATTTTAATAGTTGCTTACCTTCACTAGTATTAGTTGATTGATAAATACCATACCAATCAACACTTGTTTGTTGCTCAATGTAGCTCACAATACTTCGTAAATTAGCTAGCTTGAACTGTGTTTGCTCATCATTTTTAAGATAATCAGTTAATTTGAATGGCTCATCTTGTAGGTAACCAAATAAACTACACGCACCGCCCTCGCCAAGCTCAGGTATTTGATACTCCCAACATACATCAGGCAAAGTTGTGTTTGCTAAATGTAGCTCAAGCTTTTCAAGCTCTGTTGAAATCAAAGCTGGATTAGCACTTAGTTGTGCTTGTTTTAGGTAAGAAGAAATCATTTGGCCATCCATACATCTAAAGTTTCGAGAATAATAGCATGGATATTTTTGCAGAGCTAGCTCAACTTGTAGCACATTTCAACTTGGTTACCGCTGGCGTTATAAGTTACTTTTTCGGCTATTTCTTCTAATAAAGACACCCCTCTACCAAATTCATTATTAACCTTTGCCAGCTCATCGTGCTTACTACTAAACCCTCGGCCTGAATCACAAATAATGAAATATAAACTGAGCGTATCAGGGCAATAGCGCATATCAATAATAATCATAGCATCTGTAAGTTTAGCAAGAGCTGCCTCTCTTAATTCGTAATATCGAAAAAAACCGTCTTCTTGTTTTTTAATCTCTGAGTCTAGCCCTAGTACACCATGATCAAGCGCATTGTTATACGCCTCAGACAACAGTAAAAATATATTAGAGCGGTGAGCATTTAACCCCTCAACACTGCTTAAAATATTAACAACGTCGTAAACGGGGTCTGTTTTTTTTATTTGTTCTGAGTTTAAACTCAAAGATAAATTAAACGCTAAAGTAGAGAATGCTTCTCGCTCTTGCTCCTCAGGAACTAAAGGCAGACAGTTTAGTAAAACAATACTTAAATCATCTTGCTGTTTAGTGCCATCAGCAAACTTAGTAACGTCAGCCACTATATCTTCGCTACTAATCATCGATTTACTTTTTAAGGTTTGTAAAAAACGCTCTTCCCCAAAAAATGTATCTTCTTTGTTTGCTGTTTCTATAATACCGTCGGTTGCTAGTACTAGGCGTGTATTACTATTTGTTTCAAAGTGAATAACTTCATATTCAAACTCTTGGTCGTCTAAAATCCCCAGCGCCATATGTTGCGACTCTAATGTTTGTTTTACATTACCGTCTTTATCTATTAGATACGCATCTGGCAGGCCGCCCATCCATGCAGAAATACTTTTACCGGATGCACTAAGCTCTATAATGGTTGCAGCACAAAACATGTGTCCAGGCAGGAGGTTGTAAAGCAGTGTATTTAGTTCACAGGCAATGTCATTAATCGCCATGCCTTTTTGTACCATAGTATAAAAAACACGAGAGATAGGTAATGCCCCAATAGCTGCCGCTAAACCGTGCCCGGTAAAGTCTCCCAACATGCAATACAGATTGCCTATTGGACTTTGTGCCACTAAAAACATATCGCCGTTAAACATAGACGCCGGCGATAAATTAAAATCGAGGTACTCTTTAAACTTGCCTTGATTCTCTAATGAGTTATTAAAAATATGCTCAATTATTTCGTGTTCACGTTCAATTTGATTGTGATGATATTCAAGCAGCTTTTTTTGTTGATTTGATTTTTTACTCAACTCTCTGGTGCGGCTATGTGCTTTAATTTTTGCGTACAAAATAACTTTTTCAAATGGTTTATGAATAAAGTCATCGCCACCTACCGCAAGGCAGCGCTCAAAACTTGCTTGATCGTCTAAGGAAGTTATAAAAATAATCGGTAAGTAAACTTCACTATACTGCTGTTTTATCTTTTCAGCGGTTTTAAAACCATCCATTACGGGCATTAAAACATCAAGTAGAACAATGTCTATTTGCTCTCTTTTAAGTACATTAAGTGCATCTAGCCCATTGTAAGCCAATGAGATTTTATAACCTTCCTGCTCAAGCATTTTACTTAGTAAAATGCGATTGAGCGCCTGATCATCAACAATCAACACATGTATCATTAGCTAATATCAAACTTTTTATCAAAACGTGAAATTTGTAGGATTTTTCTAAGCTGAGGTTGGCAATTACTTATTTCGATGGTTTGCACTTGGCTATCAATGGTTTTTTTCATATTAAGTAACATGCCAAGTGCTGAACTATCCATATAATCAGTCTCTCTTAAATCGATAATTACCTTTACTGTTTCTTCGCTCATTTGAGCATAGGCTTGGCGAAAAGATTGCACTAAATTAAAATCAAACTTACCTTTAATTTGTATTGTTAATGTAGTGCCATCGACAGATTCATTCTTAGTTAAACTCATAGTAAACTCCAATAATATTTCCTTTGAACTAAATATAACCTGTTAAAAGTATTTAGCAAAAAGAAAAACACACAACTTCAAATTTGCTATCATTTACACCAGTATTTAATTCATTTTTATCCACAAAGGTAAGGTATGAGTGATAGTCACTTAGTATATTCAACTAGTACGGGTCGCATTGACCAGCCTAAACCAGAAAAAGAGTTACACGCTAAACTTTTTAAAGATGGTTTTATTCGCATTGAGCGTCAAACAAAAGGACGTAAAGGCAAAGGAGTTATGCTAGTTGTTGGCATTGATCCAAAAGATCACGATTTAAAAAAGTTAGCTAAAACTATAAAAAGCAAAATGGGCCAAGGCGGCGCAGTAAAAGAAGGCATTATTGAAGTACAAGGTGATGACCGAGATAAACTAAAAGGCATTTTAGAAGCTTTAAAATTTAAAGTTAAAATTGCGGGTGGTTAACCCGCAATTTTATTAACTAATTACTTCGCTATTTGCGAGTTCATTTAACCTTTCATACAAATTCGGTAGTTCGTGTTCCGCAATTGGCTTACTAAAATAATAACCTTGCACAATGAAGCAATTATTATTTTGTAAAAACTGCATCTGCTCTATTGTCTCAACCCCTTCTGCAACCACGTCTAGCTTTAACTTTTGCGCCATGGCAATAATAGCTGCAGTGATTTCCATATCATTCGTATCCTCTGGGATATCTTTTACAAATGAACGGTCAATTTTCAATATATCAACCGGGAATCGTTTTAAGTAACTGAGCGACGAATAACCTGTACCAAAGTCATCAATAGAAATAGATATACCTAATGCTTTAAGCTCGTGCAATTGTGTAATGGCTGCCTCTACATTACCCATTAGCATGCTTTCGGTAAGCTCTAAGTGAAGGCGCTTTGCTGAAACACCCGACTTAATTATCATTTTGCTCAGCGTTGTAACTAAGCTTGAGTCTTTAAACTGGCGGGCCGATAAGTTTATCGATATATTATTTTCTAGACCTTGTTCTGCTAATCTTACGGCAAAATCACAGGACTCTTGAAGCACCCATTCGCCTAATTCAACTATAAGGCCTGTCGCCTCAGCAATAGGAATAAATTTATCTGGAGGGATTACGCCTTCAGCTGGGTGGAACCATCTTAATAACGCTTCATAGCCAACAACTTGATGAGTACGGCTATCAACTTGAGGTTGATAGTAAACTACAAATTGCTTTTCTTTGAGCCCTATACGTAGCTCATTTTCGATAAATAAACGTTCATTTGCGGCTGCGTTTAATTCTTGGCTATAAAAGTGGAATGTATTACGCCCTTTTGCTTTTGCCTCATACATTGCCAAATCAGCATGTTTGAGTAACTGATCTTCCTCTAAGCTATCGTAAGGAGCCATAGTTATACCAATACTTGCACTGACAATAACTTCATTACTACCTAATTTTATAGGCACATTGAGTGTTTTTTGGATTGTATTGGCAACATCAGCCGCATGAGCTTGGCTTTCTATTCCACTTAGCAATACTGCAAATTCATCACCACCTAAGCGCGCTATGGTGTCCTCAGCTCGTAAACGTTTTTTAAGTCTGTTTGCCACTTCAATTAATAATTGATCGCCAGCATCGTGGCCTAATGTGTCGTTAATACGCTTAAATTCGTCTAAATCAAAATAAAACAAAGAAAATGCATAATGCCCGCGCTCTGCTAATGCCATTGATTTACGCAATTGCATTCTAAAAAACGTTCTGTTGGCAAGGCCCGTAAGGGTGTCAAAGTAAGCTAGTTGTTCCATTTTACGCTGGCTTTCTTTTACAAACGAAATATCTTGTGCTGATGCTACATAACTGGTTATTTCACCGCCCTCTTCACGAATTGGCGAAACACTTAAAGACACCCAAATTGGCTCTTTATTTAAACCCGCTATTAATGTGTCCCCGCGCCAGTAATTACGACTGCGTAAATCTATGTCTATATCTTCAACTAAAATAGACATTTCTGAGGCAATAATACTAAGTAATGGCGCTCTATTAAAATGACTTTCTGGATAGCCAGTCATTTCGAGCATTTTGGGGTTTACGTACTCAATGACAAAATTTTCATCGGTGATCACAACCCCAGTGCCCGAGAACGCTACCGCTTTAGATAAACGATTAGCTGCTTTTTCAGCAATTTCTTTTTCTGTAATTCTTTGGTTTAAACCATCAATAAGCTTGCGGATTTCTACCGTCATGTCTCTAAATGAGCCATTAAGGGTACCAATCTCATCTTTGTTTTCTGGCGGAAACTCAGTTGTTAACTGACCTTTACCAAAGCTTGTTACTGCATAAACTAAAGTATGTAAACGGCGAAGTACTAGTTGATAAAGCGCCTGATGTAGCAATAAGGCAACTAATATTGCGTATAAAATAAAGAGTCCAAAAAACTTCAGTTTTAAATCTTGTAACGCAGATAACGTTGATGAACGTTTTTTATAAACCCCTATGTACCAATCTAAATCATCAATTTTACGAATATTAATAATGTGAGCTTCATCATTTTGTTCAAATGAATTGGCATACTCTGGTAACTTGACCGCAATTGCATCGTCAATAATTGACTGCAGTTCTGGGTTTACAAATTCGTTAGTAGCGAGTGCTTTATTGTCACTACCGTAGTCAGCTAATAATGCAGGGTTTAGATTGGGATGGGCTAACAATTGCCCTTTACTATCAAATACAAGTAAGTGTTTTTCTTTATCGCCAACAGGTAAAAATGAAATAAGTTTGTTAAGGGAAATATCGCTTCCCGTTACACCTAAAAACTCGTTATCAACATACACCGGCACTAGTAAGCTAATAACCCACTTTCGCCATACTGTATCGTAATAAACTTTTGACCATGCAGGCTCTCGCTCTGACCCCAGCATACTTTTAATAGATTTGTACGTTGACCCTTGAGTAACTCTAAACTCGGCTGGCGCATTTAATGCCCAGTTTGGAGGAGAAACACGAATGAAATCGTCATCGGTAATTAAATAAAAGTTAAAAAAGTCGTGTACCAGAGTCGGAGAAATTATACGCCATAACATTTCGGAATCATTAAATAGGCGTTTATAAAAAGGAGAGTAATTTTGCTGTGGTAAAAATGCTGCTGATAATCCATCAGCCGAGGCACTTCGAATCGTACCATCGCTATTAAACTGTAACTGTGATTTATTACTTAAATTAATTGGTAAATTAGATTGAAATAGCTGCTCTGTCACTACGTTATTGGCTTGCTGAGCTATATTTATTTTTGTTTTAATACGTTCATTAAACTGCTTCACTAATAAATCTGTAGAGCTTTTTAACACCTCATGCTCTTCAAAAACAAGTTGCTTCTCTTCAGATTTAAGCATTAAAGCAGCCGCACACACCCCTGCTATTAAACAAATAGCAGATATAAGTAGTGAAAGTTTTACACTTAAAGAATTAAATCCAAAACGCGATGGAGGGCGTCTGTAAACCACAGGTCAACCTTAATTATTAATAATTGTTATTATTTGAACCAGTTTACGAAATATATCAGATCTGACTTAATATTTATAAATTATTTGTTAAATATCACTAAAAACTAATTATGACCAAATAAATAGCGCTTTGCGCTTATTTAGCAACGTATCGTTATTGACATTGTTAGTAACTCTCCATACATTAACTGCATGAAACTATTTATCTCTCGCACTTTTTTTTCGTTTTTTAGCTTCTTTATATAAAAGAGGCTTCCCTGTTTGTGAGATAAAATCAATCGAATAGTAAAGCCTCCCAACTGGGAGGCTTTTTTGTTTTTGCTGTGTAGTAACAGCCTACTTTTGGAATGAGGATACCAAAATGACAAATGATGTATTAAATGCACTAAGACACGATATAAATGAAATAGACTCCGACTTACTGGTGTTATTAGCTAAACGCCGTCGCATTAGCCACGGCGTGGTTGAATACAAAATCGCGAACAATAAGCCAATTCGCGATGAAGCACGTGAACTCGCGCTTCTAGAAAAATTGATTGGTTATGGTAAATCACTGGGGTTAGATGCTTACTACGTAAATAATGTGTTTCAAACTATTTTGGAAGATTCAGTTTTACACCAACAAGCAATGCTGCAAAAAAACCTTAATCCAGATGCACTGAGTGAAACACATCGTGTTACTTACTTAGGTGGTCAGGGTTCTTATAGCCAGCTTGCATGTCATAAATACTTTAGTCGCCGCCCTGGTAAATTAATTGAAATTGGCTGTACATCGTTTGACGACATAACAGGTAAAGTAGAAAACGGCCAAGCTGATTTTGGTTTATTACCGATTGAAAACACAAGCTCTGGTAGTATTAACGAGGTATTTGACTTATTACAGCACGCACAAGTCTCGATTGTTGGAGAAGTCACTCACAGTGTAGAGCATTGCTTACTCGCAAACCCTGATACTGAACTTAGCCAACTGACAAAAGTATTTGCACATCCACAACCATTTGCGCAGTGCAGCCGCTTTTTACAAGGCTTAGGTGATTTACAACACGAAACATGTGACTCTACATCAAGTGCATTACAATCAGCTCTGAACACACCAAATAGTGCTGCAATTGGCTCTGCTCAAGCAGGAAAAAATGTCGGCCTCGAAGTCATCAAATCAAATCTTGCTAATCAAAGCGAAAACCATAGCCGCTTTATTGTTGTTGCGCGTAAACCTCTGCAAGTGTCTAACCAAATTCCAACTAAAACTAGTTTAATCATGTCGACAAAACAGCAAGCGGGCTCACTAGCCGATGCGTTAATGATTTTTAAACAACATAAGATTAATTTAGTAAAACTTGAGTCGCGCCCAACTCCAGGCAATCCGTGGGAAGAAGTGTTTTATGTAGATCTTGAAGCAAACTTAGCTGATAGCCAAGTAAAAGAAGCGCTAGAAGAGCTTAAAGAACACACTCAATATGTGCGTATTCTAGGCTGCTACCAAAGCGAATCATTGCAGGCAGTAAGCGTTAATACTTAATCCACACTTTCATAAACTAAAAAGGGCCGATATCGGCCCTTTTTAGTAAAAAGTGATAAGTATTAGTCTAGCACTTTTGAATCATTTGCTTTATTTAATAAGCTTCGGCTTTGTGTTAAAAAGTGCTCTGTTGAGTCAGAAAAGTAAACTTTCGCCTGCGCAAAAGAATCAATAAGCGCTGCTTTATCTCCTGCTTTTAATTTTTCCAATGTACTTGCAAAAGTGTCTTGGTACTGTGCGAGTAGGCTCTCTACATCATCGAATTGCGCTAACATAATATCTGAGTACAACTCCGGCGACTGCGCAAATAAACGCCCTACCATCATTAGCTCTAGTTGATATATAGGTGACGAGCAACTACGTAACTCTTCTAGTGTATGACTTTGTTTTGCTAAAAACTGTCCGTACACAAATGTTGTTAAATGGCGCATTACCTGAATAATTTGCATTGCTTCGTCGTGCTTTTTAGCATCAAGCTCAACAAGCTGACAACCCCATACTTGTAACTGCTGTAACAAGCCTTTTGCCGCTTGGTGATCTCGCCCTTCACATACAACGACTGTTTGTTTTACCCAGTGTGATATGTCAGGGCCAAACATAGGATGCAAACCAACCACAGGGCCACTATGCGCGGCTTTTAGTGCTTTAATAGGCGATTGCTTTACCGATGTAATATCAACTAGTAAACAGTCATCATCTAGTTTAGGTAACTTAGCAACTACTGCGTCCAATGCATTAATTGGTACGCTAATCATTACTAGCTTGGCACCTTTTAAAATATTTTGCGCATCGTTTTGCTGATCTTTATCTAAAACTTTAACTTCGTAACCTGAGCGAATAAACTGCTGAGCAAATAGCTGCCCCATAGCACCTTGGCCACCTACAATAACAATTGGCGAAAGTTCTGGCGCTGCACATGCAAGTTTTGCTTGTTGGTTTTGATAGGCTTCTCGCATCATGCGTCTTAGTATATCTTCAACGAGATCGGGGCTTACATTTTGATTTATTGCTTCTTGTCTTCTTGCCGCTAATAGCTCTGCTTCACGATTAGGTGCATGTAAAGGCGCGCCTGTTTGTTGTTTTATCTCACCAATTTTTTGCGTAATACCATTACGTTTAGCGAGTAAGGCAACAAGTTGTGCGTCGCATTCATCTATACCTTCTCTCAGCTGTGCTAAATCACTTATGTCAGCCACGTTCATACCACCTTAAAAAACAAATAACGTAAATATAAATTTACATAAAAGTAAACTAATCAATACGATAAATACTAACAGGATCAGCTAACTGATAAAAGGCTAAAGCTTAAATTTTACTAATGAGGATTGAGAATTGAGAATTGAGAAAATAATATTCTAAAACCAAAACGGGTTGCAACCCGAAGGATGCAACCCGTTTTTTTGCGTTGATAAACAGCGCGTATTAGTTAAGTTTTTCTCTAATACGTGCAGATTTACCAGAACGCTCACGTAGGTAGTAAAGCTTAGCACGGCGAACTGCACCGCGACGCTTAACTGCTACGCTATCAATAAGAGGGCTGTGCGTTTGGAATACACGCTCAACACCTTCACCGTTCGAAATTTTACGAACTGTGAATGCTGAGTGAAGACCACGATTACGCTTAGCGATTACAACACCTTCAAAGGCCTGTAGACGCTCTTTAGCACCTTCTTTTACTTTTACCTGTACAACCACTGTATCACCAGGGCCAAATGCAGGTACGTCTGTTTTAAGCTGCTCATCTTCAAGCGCTTTAATAATATTTTGGTTTACTTTTGCCATTATGTTTCTCACTTTCCTAGGTGTAACTGTCTTCTAGCCACAAGCTTTTTGGTACTCTTGCTGAAATTCTGCGAGTAATACCGCTTGCTCCTCAGTCAGAGCTAGGTTATGCAACAAGTCAGGACGTCGTAACCAAGTTCTACCTAATGACTGCTTAAGCCGCCACTTTGCTATCTCTTGGTGGTTTCCGCTGAGTAATACAGCAGGAACCTGTTTGTCGTCCAATGTTTCTGGTCGTGTATAGTGTGGACAATCTAACAAGCCATCCGAAAACGAATCTTGTTCTGCTGACTGGTTATGACCTAACACACCTGGCACTAATCGCGCTACTGCGTCAATTAATGTCATGGCAGGTAGTTCACCACCACTCAAAATAAAATCACCAATTGACCATTCTTCGTCAACATATGATTCTATTATTCTCTCATCTATACCTTCATAGCGACCGGCAATCAAAATCAGTTTATTAGAGTTAGCGAGTTCGCTAGCGCCCTGCTGATCAAGTTTGCGCCCTTGCGGAGACATATAAATTACTTTAGCGCCATCACCAGCTGCTTTTTTAGCTTCGGCAATCGCTTTTTTTAATGGCTCAACCATCATTAACATACCTGGTCCGCCCCCGTAAGGACGGTCATCTACGGTTCTATGCTTATCTAAAGCGTAGTCTCGCGGATTCCAACAGTTAAAATCAATTAAACCATTTTTTACTGCGCGACCGGTAACACCTTGGTCTGTAATAGCGTCAAACATGTCTGGAAAAAGGCTTATCACCCCTACCCATAATGAACTAGTTTGCGTCATTAAAACCCTGGATCCCAATCTACGGTAATTTCTTTTGCGTCGTATTTAACTTCTTTAATAACTGAATCAGTTAAAAAAGGAATCAAACGTTCAGCTTGACCAAATGCGTCTTTACTGTTTGCTTTCACAACTAGTACGTCATTTGACCCTGTCTCCATAAGGTCATCAACAATGCCTAAGCTATAACCTTTATCGGTTACAACAGACATGCCAATGAGATCTCGCCAATAGAACTCACCTTGCGGAAGTTCTGGTAAATGCGCTGCATCCATTGAGATTTCAGCATGGGTATAAGCCATTGCTTCGTCTCGGTCGTTTATCTGCGCAAATTTAGCGATAAAGCCTTTGTTGTGGCGACGCCAGTCGACCACTTCTAAGGACTGCCATTTACCTTGCTGCCCTATCAACCACGGGCTGAAATCGAAGATCCCTACGGGATCATCAGTAAATGAATGTACCTTAAGCCAGCCCTTTATACCATATGGGGCACCGAGCTTTCCTACGACAATTATTGATGAGGTGTTCTCTTGACTCATGGTTACACTTACGCCTATTAAGCCGCTTTACGAGCGTCTTTTACTAACTTAGCTACGCGATCTGAAAGAGATGCGCCCTGACCTACCCAGTGTTCAACACGTGGTAAATCTAAACGAATTTTTTCTTCTTGACCTGAAGCAATTGGGTTAAAAAAGCCTACTTTCTCGATGAAGCGACCGTCACGCGAGAAACGGCTATCCGCAACCACAATTTGATAGAAAGGGCGTTTTTTAGCGCCACCACGTTGCAAACGAATAGTTACCATACCGTCCTCTATAAAGATTGACTGTTTTCATTAATAAGATTTACTCCCCAGAATGGGGAGCTGGGGAATTGTACGAGTTTTTGGCAATAACGCAAGTAAGAAGTGAAGCAAAAAGACAGTTTAGTAGGTTAAACCGTGATCTCAACGACAAATTAGGGTTAAAGGTGTATTACATGCATAATTTATTCAACAAAAAAGGAGCTATTTGCTCCTTTAAATATGATTCGCTATTGTTTTAAAAAATAACTCAAAAGTATTTTTTAAAACTTAGGACCACCGCCACCCATCATCCCAGGTGGTAACATGCCTTTCATACCGCGCATCATTTTAGTCATGCCGCCTTTACCTTTCATCTTTTTCATCATTTTTTGCATTTGCGTAAACTGCTTAAGCAACTTATTAATCTCTTGTACTTGTGTACCAGAGCCTGCTGCTATACGTTTTTTACGCGAACCTTTGATGATTTCTGGACGTGCACGCTCTTTTTTAGTCATTGAGCTAATAATAGCTTCCATTTGGATAAATGTTTTGTCACCCATTTGGCCTTTAACAGCATCTGGTAAGTTAGACATACCAGGGAGCTTATCAAGCATCGACATCATGCCACCCATGTTTTTCATTTGCTTTAATTGATCAGCAAAGTCATCAAGGGTAAAACCGGCACCTTTAAATACTTTTTCAGCAACTTTAGCAGCTTGCTCTTTATCTACTTTCATTTCGACTTCTTCGATTAATGAAAGTACATCACCCATGCCTAAAATACGCGACGCTATACGGTCTGGATGGAAAGGCTCAAGTGCGTCAGTTCGCTCACCCACACCCATAAACTTAATAGGCTTGCCAGTGATATGACGAATCGATAAAGCTGCGCCACCACGTGCATCACCATCGGTTTTTGTTAATATAACACCGGTAAGTGGTAATGCTTCGTCGAATGCTTTAGCTGTATTCGCCGCATCTTGACCTGTCATTGCATCAACAACGAACAAGGTTTCAATTGGATTGATTGCTTTATGAAGATCTTTAATTTCATCCATCATGTTGCTATCAACATGTAGACGACCTGCAGTATCAACAAGTACTACATCTATAAATTTCTTTTTAGCATGTGAAATTGCAGCGGTTGCAATATCAACTGGTTTTTGCGAAATATCACTTGGGAAAAAATCAACATCAACTTCTGCTGCAAGCGTTTCTAGCTGTTTAATAGCCGCAGGACGATAAACATCGGCACTTACTACAAGTACTGATTTCTTTTTTCGCTCTTTTAAAAACTTAGCAAGCTTAGCTACACTGGTGGTTTTACCCGCACCTTGTAGACCCGCTACCATTACAACGGCTGGCGGTTGCGCATTTAGACTTAGCTCTTCATTAGCCTCACCCATTGCTTTTTCTAGTTCTTCACGCACTATTTTTATAAATACTTGGCCCGGGCTTAAGCTTTTTGTAACTTCAACCCCAACTGCACGTTCTTTAACTTGTTTTACAAACTCGCGAACAACAGGCAATGCCACATCGGCTTCTAAAAATGCCATACGCACTTCGCGAAGTGTGTCTTTTATGTTGTCTTCAGTCAGACGGCCACGGCCACTGATATTTTTTAAGGTTTTACCTAATCGTTCTTGGAGGTTCTCAAACATGTAACGGTTCCGATAAGACGTTTATATCAATCCATTAAAATTTTACGGTTAGTTTGATTTTCAATTAACCAGGATTGACTTATTAAGTTTCAATTAAAAGTAGTATACCGTATATGGCGTCTTACAATACAGTGTTCAAGTGCACCTTGTTGAGTTTCTTTTTTTAAGGTCTATGCATTTGCTTTGCTATAAAATACAATGGCTACATAACAACAAGGATTATTTTGTCTCAAATTAAGTGGCCCAAGCACAATGCTGATTATTAGTTTAACTATTATTGCCAGTTTATTTTATGTGTTAGCAACGTCTCACGTGCTCTCACGCCTGTTTCATCAACAAGGCCCTAGCCAAAAGGTAACCGTCATATTGAGCACGGTTGCTATAGTGGCGCATATGCTGCTGTTAGTTAACTCTGTTTTTAGATCCGACGGTCAAGACTTAAGTATTGTAAACGTCTCCCTTTTAACATGCTGGGTTATTGTAGTTTCAGTAACAGCTGTGTCGCTAAAGTTCCCTGCCACTTTATTATTGCCCGTTGTTTATGGTTTTGGTGCTTTACTTACAATTGCCAGTTTATTTATTCCTCATCATATTTTACTGCAAAGCATTAATATTGAGGTTGGCTTAGTAACACACATTTCCTTATCCCTATTGGCCTACTGTGTTTTAATTATTGCTACTTTATATGGTGTACAGTTCTACTTTATTGATAAACGTTTAAAACGTAAAGATTTAGCAATTGTGCATAGTCACCTTCCGCCTTTAATGGTTGTTGAGCGCCAGCTTTACCAACTCCTTAATTTAGGCACCATATTACTCACGTTCGCATTACTCTCGGGGTTTGTATTTCTTGATGGGATGTTTGCTAAAGAGTTCATTCATAAAACGATATTGTCGTTAGTTGCGTGGGCTATTTTTGCCATTGTAGCCATCGGGCATATGAAAAAGGGTTGGCGCGGTAAACCTGTGGTTATTACGATCATGGTCGCTGCATTTGTCCTCACACTCGCATATTTTGGCAGCCGTTTCATACAAGAAGTGATACTAAATAAGTTTTAACTTGACTCTGCTTGCTCACTCTAGCTTAATACGCATTGATTTATAAGAAAAGGATCCATCGTTGGACGACATATCGACAAGTACCCTATTTATCATTTTAGGTTTTTTGGTGCTTTTTTCTGCTTATTTTTCTGGTTCAGAAACCGGAATTATGTCAATCAATCGTATACGCCTGCGACACCTCGCTAAAGAGGATCATCGTGCAGCTAAACGAGTCAGTAAATTACTTAGCCGTCCAGATAGGCTCATCGGTTTAATCTTAATTGGCAATAATCTTGTCAATATAGCTGCTGCTCAAGTTGCTACCATTATAGGTATTCGCCTTTACGGTGACCTTGGTATTGCTATCGCTACGGGTGTGTTAACTTTAGTCGTGCTTATATTTGCCGAAGTAACACCTAAAACTCTTGCTGCCCTTTATCCTGAAAAAGTTGCTTTTCCAAGCTCAATAATACTTAAAGGGTTACTAAAAATTCTTTTTCCTTTTGTTGTTATCGTTAACTGGATGACCAACGGGATATTGCGATTATTTGGTATTAGTGCCGCTCAAATCGACGAGCACAGCATGAGCAAAGAAGAATTAAAAACAGTGCTCAATGAGTCAGGCGCACTTATCCCTGCTCGCCATCAAAGTATGCTGACCTCAATTTTAGATTTAGAGCAAGTAACCGTTGAAGATATCATGATCCCACGTAACGAAATTGTGGCTATTGATATTAATGATGATTGGAAACTAATTAGTCGCCAGCTTACCCATGCACAACATACTCGCGTGTTGTTGTATCGCGACAATATAGATGACGCAGTAGGCTTTATTCACTCTCGAGATGCACTACGTCTACTTACAAAAGAGCAATTTGATAAACCATCTTTGCTGCGTGCTGTACGCGAAATTTACTTTATCCCAGAGGGAACATCACTTAACACTCAGCTGTTAAAGTTTCAGCAGTCTAAAGAGCGTATTGGCTTAGTAGTAGACGAGTATGGCGATATTCAAGGTTTAGTAACGCTTGAAGATATTTTAGAAGAAGTTGTTGGCGATTTTACAACTACACAAACTCGTACGCCAAGCGAAGAAGTAGAAACTCAAACTGATGGCTCTTGCATTGTAGATGGCGGCGCTAACGTACGCGATTTAAATAAAGAGATGGGTTGGGATTTCCCACTAGACGGCCCAAAAACTTTGAGTGGTTTAATTGTTGAATACTTAGAAGATATTCCCGATGCAAATATTAGTCTACGTATTGCGGGCTACCCTATTGAAGTACTCGAAGTAAAAGAAAATATGATAAAACAAGTGAAGATACTGCCTAATAAGCGTTCTCGCTAAGTAAAAAAGGAGCCGATTGGCTCCTTTTATACATCCATTAATAACTCTCTAGCCAAATATAAGACGTTCAAACCAACCTTTATCAAGCTCGTCTTCACAGCGCTTTAATTGTGCGCCATAACGGCTCGCTCTGTGTTTAACTTTGTTTGCTACACCCATTAACCATTTTTTCTTTTTATACGTGCCACGCTTATAGCCACCCCAACCTTCATGATAATTAAGGTATTGTGCGTAAGCATCCCATTTAGAGATTTTATTTACTTTATGCGTTTTATAAACAAACCACGCCATAAAGTCGATTGCATCGTCAAAGTCGTCTCTATCAGCACCATTGTTGCCTGTTTCACGAATATAATCTGACCATGTTGGTGTTTTAGCCTGTGAGTAACCATAAGCATCACTTGCGCGACCGGTTGGAATTATCCATAAGAAGTACTCCATAGGCGGAGCGGCATCATGCTTAAAGGAGCTTTCCTGGTACATCATACTCATGAGTACATGCTTAGGAGAACCCCATTTTTCTTGCGCATCTTTTGCGTCAAAATACCAATCAGGTTTTTCTTCAAAGATTTTACATAGATCGTTAGGTTGCTTTGGAGGCGCTGTAGCACAACCAGCTAAAGTAATGGCGAGAGATAGGATAATTGCATTTTTTTTCATTTTTCTAAGATCTCACAGAACTTTTTTAAAAAGTGTGGGTCTGACTCAATGAATGCAGCAGTACAGCATTAATTCATCCCTGAATATATTTACGCAGCCAACTTAGGCTGCGTTTTTTTTGCTTAAATTTTACTAAGTATTAAGATTATTTACCGTCAAAATACGCATCTAAAAATGCGGTAAATGACTGGGTATCTGCTTGCTCAATTGCAGCTTGTGCTTCGTTAGACTCTACAACTTGTTGTTCCAGCCAAGGTTTTAAAAACTCACTGTAATCAGTGTCTGCGTGACTTTGTTTGTATTTATTAGCCAGTGCTAGTGCAAAGTGGCCGTTGTCTAAGCCAGACTCTTTTAACTGTGACACGTAACGTCCAGAGTAAGTAAGCTCTGGATTATGTATCCACGTTGCCATGCGCTTTATAGTATCTGAGTAATAGTTAACACCATAAGCATTATCCATCCATTTAGCGACATCAGTAAGCTGGGTAAATATTTCATCGCCCCACAACTGAAGACTACGTTGTGTGTTATTAAAGTTAAGCATTAGCCCTTCTTCTCGACCTTGGTTTACTACTGTGTCGAGATTTTCAGTACTACGCGCTTGTTCTTTCCAATCCATTGGAGCTGAATCTTTTAATAAACAATACGTTAAAAACACATCTAAAAAGTGAATTTGCTCAATATCAATACCAACTTCGCTAAACGGATTAACGTCTAATGCGCGAATTTCTACGTATTCAATGCCTGCTCGAAGCAGTGCATCCGTTGGCGTTTCGCCACTTTTAGCATTACGCTTAGGACGAATTGGCGAGTAAAATTCGTTTTCAATCTGCAGAATATTTTTATTTAACTGCTTAGGGTTTTCACTCTTATAGTCATCAAGATCACCATAAATTTCTGATGGTGTGTTGATTGCTTTTTTAAGGCCTGCTACATATTCATCTAACGAGTTATACATTACGCGTAGTGACGACTGGGCGCTATTTGTATAACCTAAATTGCCTAAACGCAGTGCCGTACCAACTTCTAAGTAAAGCGTACCTTTACCTAGTTTTTTAAATGGTAAATCGGTTTTTCGACCTTGTAAAAATGAGTTACATAATGCTGGTGATGCACCAAACATGTAACTTATTAGCCATAGTTCGCGTTTAAAGTTACGAATAAGCGCTAAATAACCCTCTGAAATAAAATCTTGAAGGCTTGCATTACTTTGTTGTAACGAGTGAAGCGACTGCCAAAGCGTATCTGGAAATGAAATATTAAAGTGAACGCCTGCAATTGCTTGCATCATACTACCGTAGCGATTTTTTAATCCTTCACGGTATAGTGTTTTCATTTTGCCTGTATTAGAACTACCAAATTGAGCTAAAACAATATCATCTTGGTGTTCAATAAAGCATGGCATACTGATAGGCCAAAGCACTTCATCGTCCATCTTTTCTAGAGTGAACTTTTGAAGGTCCTTTAATTGTTTAAGAGTTTGCGTTGACGACTCACTAACTGGAGTAATAAATTCAAGTAAAGATTCAGAAAAATCAGTTGTGATATGGCCATTAGTTAACGCACTGCCCACCCCTTTTGGATGGCCTTTAGGTGATATAGCACCATTCTCTTGTATTCTTAGTGACTCTCGCTCTATGCCACGTTTAATGCCTTTAACTGCATGTTGGTGCTCATCTACTGATAACGCTTCAAGTGCGTTAGCTAAATCATGTGTTGTCAAAAAATCTTTCCTCGGGCCACGTGGCTTAATCATAAGGTTATGGGGGCTAATTACTTAGACTCAAGATGAATACCAATTTTATTGAAAATATGATCATTATATCGCGTTAAATAACGCCCTCACTGCGTTAAAAATTATTCATATAGAACAACTATATGTCATAATTTTCGCCTTGTTATTGTGCTATTTTCTTGGCGCTATAATAGATCATTCATTTAATGCAACTGGAATAAATTGCTAAGAACAATATAACTTTTCAAATCTAATAATTATTTGCCCACTTTATACATGCGCTTAATATGACCAACATCATTATATTAAGTCGTAATATTGCCATTGCTATGTGCATTATACAAATGCTTTATATACGTATTTAATTATAAATCAAATAAGTAAAATATCAGCCTATAGTAATAGACCGGAACTTATACAAAATCAGTTCAATTTAGCTGTCTGGTATTTAAACTTGATCTAGATCAATAAATACAATCATTTGTCTTATGAGCATAGAAGGAAAGACGCTATTTTTTGCTTTGTAGTGTGTAAGCAATATAATGACTGCAACAATAAAGGATGATAATAAATACAATGCACAATGATAAAAGCTTAAAAAATGAAGAAGTATACTTTGATGAATCACAAGAGCTGGTTTCCACTACTGATCTTAAAGGTGTAATAACATACGTCAATCAAGCGTTTTGTTCTATAGCCGGATATAGCGCACAAGAGCTTATCGGTCAGCATCATAATATCGTGCGCCACCCTGATATGCCAAAAGCAGCCTTTAAAGAAATGTGGGCAACATTAAAACAAGAACACTCGTGGCGCGGTATGGTTAAAAACCGCTGTAAAGATGGCCGCTATTACTGGGTAGATGCCTTTGTAACCCCCATTTTTGAACATGGCCGACTTGTTGGTTATCAATCTGTAAGAACCAAAGCAAGCTCTCAACTTAAGCAACGTGCACAAACACTTTACAACAAAATAAATACCAACAAGTCATTATTTAAACTACGAGAACACACCACAATACGACAAAGCCTTACTTTTATAAGCCTATTATTTTGGCTGATTTTTATTGCTGTTGCGGCATCAATCACCATTGCTGCAATTAGCCTATTTATTTGTGCTTTAGTTATTGTGCTAAATTATGACGAACTCATTGTTACCCCTAAAATATTACGCGAACAAAAAGCAAAAGCCGATTCAATCTCTCGTTATATTTACAGCGGCCATACACCGCACAGTGTAAGTGATTATAGAGAGCAAATGCTAAGTGCAAAATTGCGCACAGTCCTTGGCCGTATGAAAGACTCAACATTAAGCTTTAATGGCATCGCAACTGATTTAGACAAACAATCAACACTCACCGAAAAAGGGATTTCTTCTCAAGGTGAGCGTTTAGAACAAATTGCATCAGCGATGACTCAAATGAGTTCTACCATTGGTGAAATATCAGTAAATACAGCTCAAACAGCTGATAAAGTGAATAACACCCATCAAAGTTGCTCAGAGATAAAAGACCACATTGCAGATAATAGTAAAATGGTATCTGATTTAGCTTTTCAAGTGGAACAAGCAGCAAATACAGCCACCAGCTTAGCCTCTGAAGCAGATAAAATTGGTAAGGTAATGAGTGAAATAGAAGGAATTGCCGATCAAACTAACTTACTTGCTCTTAATGCAGCGATTGAAGCAGCTAGAGCGGGAGAACATGGGCGAGGCTTTGCTGTAGTCGCCGATGAGGTAAGGACTCTTTCGTCACGTACTCAAAATGCTACAACACAAATCCACAGTTCTATTAAAGAAATACAAGACACTTTATTTAGCTGGTCCAAAGTAATGCAAAGCACTAAAGCACAAGCCGATAACTGTGTTTTGACAACCGATAAAACCCAAGTTGAACTTGAGGGGATTTTTATCCAAATCAGTGAAATATCTCACTTAGCAATACAAATATCATCCGCTGCAGAAGAGCAACAAATGGTTAGTAACGACATTAGTAATAATGTTTCGCAAATTAAAGACTTTGGCGATAACAACTTAAGTTTAAGCTTTAATGTGGCAAAAGGTGCAGCTGAGCTTGTTGAAGGCTCACGTAGAGTGAACGATTTATTACTAACTTTTAAAGTTTAACAAACATAAAAAAGCCGCTATTTTAGCGGCTTTAGAGTTTAATTATTTACAATTAGCGTTTGGTAAATACCAAAGCGTCGTCATTTGCATCAATAACAATCACGCAACCAGGTATGTAGTCCCCATTAAGTAGCTTTTGAGCCAGTGGGTTTTCTATCGTTTGTTGGATAGCCCGCTTAAGCGGACGTGCACCGTACACAGGATCAAACCCACTTTCTGCAATTCGCTCAAGAGCCGCATCACTTATTTCAAGCAGATACCCCATCTCTGTTAAACGCTCACGTAATTTCATTAACTGAATATCAGCTATTTCTTTTATGTGCTCGTTAGCTAATGGATGGAACACGACCGTCTCGTCTATACGGTTAATAAACTCAGGCCTAAACTCATTAATTAATACTTCCATTACTTTAGCTTTAAGAGTCGTATAGTCATTATTACCCGCTTGCTCTTGGATAATATCTGAACCTAAATTTGAGGTCATAATAATAACGGTATTTTTAAAATCAACCGTTCTACCTTGTCCGTCAGTTAATCGGCCATCATCTAATACTTGCAGTAAAATATTAAACACATCAGGATGTGCTTTTTCTATTTCATCAAGCAATATCACTGAGTAAGGTTTACGACGTACGGCCTCTGTTAAATACCCGCCCTCTTCGTAACCTACATAGCCTGGAGGTGCCCCTACTAAGCGTGCAACTGAATGTTTTTCCATAAACTCAGACATGTCGATACGCACCATGGCATCTTCGGTATCAAACATAAAACCAGCCAGTGCTTTTGTCAGCTCTGTTTTACCCACACCTGTTGGGCCTAAAAATAAGAAAGAACCAATAGGACGGTTAGGATCTGCAAGCCCGGCACGTGAGCGTCGTATTGCGTTAGAAACAGCAACAACCGCCTCATCTTGCCCTATTACTTTACTATGTAACTTATCTTCCATTTGCAGCAGCTTTTCACGCTCACCTTGTAGCATTCTTGCCACAGGAATACCTGTCCAGCGAGACAGTATTTCAGCAATTTCATCCTCACCTACTTGGTTTTTAAGCAGAGTCATTTCTTGCATTTCGGCTTGTGAGGCTAAATCGAGCTTGCGCTCAAGCTCAGGAATTCGTCCATATTGCAACTCTGACATACGCTGTAAATCACTTGCTCTTCGCGCTACATCTAAATCTAATCTTGCCTGTTCAAGCTCGGCTTTAATTACTTGCGTGCCTTGAAGTGATGCTTTTTCAGCATTCCATATCTCGTCTAGCTCACGGTATTGCCCATCAAGATCGGTGATCAACTCTTGCATTTCAGCTCGGCGTTTTTGGCTTGCTTCGTCTTTTTCTTTCGCTAGCGCGTTATCTTCTAACTTAAGTTGGATAATACGGCGTTCAAGCTTATCTAACGATTCTGGTTTTGAATCAATTTGTAATCGAATTGAAGAGCCTGCTTCGTCTATTAAATCAATCGCTTTATCAGGTAACTGACGATCGCTAATATAACGGTGGGATAACTGCGCTGCAGCAACAATCGCAGGATCAGTAATTTCTACTGAATGGTGTAGCTCATATCGCTCTTTTAAGCCTCGCAATATTGCGATGGTATCTTCAACAGATGGCTCTTCAATAAGCACCTTTTGAAATCGACGCTCAAGAGCTGCGTCTTTTTCTATGTATTTACGATATTCATCAAGCGTGGTTGCGCCAACGCAGTGTAACTCACCGCGTGCTAATGCTGGCTTTAACATATTGCCTGCATCCATGGCGCCGTCACTTTTGCCCGCCCCCACAATAGTATGTATTTCATCAATAAATAAAATGACTTGGCCTTCTTCTTTAGCCAATTCGTTTAATACTGATTTTAAACGTTCTTCAAATTCGCCACGGTATTTAGCACCCGCAACTAACGCACCTAAATCAAGTGATAGTACGCGTTTATTTTTTAATCCTTCAGGTACTTCACCATTAATAATACGCTGTGCTAACCCCTCGGCGATTGCTGTTTTACCAACACCTGGCTCACCGATTAATACAGGGTTATTTTTAGTGCGGCGTTGTAGTACCTGAATCGTGCGGCGAATTTCGTCATCGCGACCAATAACGGGGTCAAGCTTACCTTGCTCTGCTCGCTCAGTTAGATCAATCGTGAATTTTTCAAGCGCTTGACGTGTTTCTTCGGCATTTGGGTCATCAACTTTTTGACCACCGCGAATCGCTTTAATTGCGGTTTCAATTTTAGTCGAGGTAATATTTAACGACCTAAATATATCGCCTAGTGGACCTTTATCATCGCATGCCGCCAGTACAAATAATTCACTTGAAATATATTTGTCTTTGCGTTTTTGCGCGTACTTATCACATAGGTTAATAAGTGATGCCATATTGTTTGATAGCTGGACATCGCCACCTACACCTTCGACTTTAAATAATTTTTCTATTTCTTGTGAAAGCTTGGTGTTGAGTTCGTCAACGCTGACACCCGTTTGTGCAAATAATGCACGTACACTAGAGCCACTTTGCTTTAGCAATGAATACATTAAATGTACGGGTTCAATAAATTGATGATCGCGACCAAGGGCTAGCGATTGCGCATCAGAAAGCGCAGATTGAAATTTACTTGTAAATCTATCTAAACGCATGGTGTTACCTATTAAATAATCTAATTGCTTAATTAATGGGTATCTTTAGGTGTTTGTTCAAGGTGTAGGGGGAAATATAATGATTAAAGATACTAATTACTTGCGCCAGATCAAACTAGCCATACGCCCAGTTTGTCCATCTCGTCGATAAGAAAAGAATAAGTCACTTTGGGAAACTGTGCAGTAGTTTCCACCCGTAATATCTTTAACTCCTCGCTGGGTAAGTAAAGTACGCGCAATACCATAAATATCAGCAAGATATTTGCCATTAGCTTGTGGTGTAAATGCTTGAATAAATGAAGGGGATCTTTTTTGAAATAACTCAAACACTTCAGCCCCAACCTCAAATCGAGTTGGCCCAATTGCAGGCCCTAGCCACGCATTTATATTTTCATACTTTGAGCTAAAACATTCCAAAGTATTTTTAATAATTCCCTGTTCAAGCCCTCGCCAACCGCCATGTATAGCTGCAACTTCTTTTTCATCATCACTCACTAATAAAATAGGTAAGCAATCGGCGGTCATGATAGCCAAAGGCTGATTTAATAACTGAGTATAAAGCGCATCAGCATCGTGTAACTCATTAAAATCAAAATGTTCATCAACAATAACAACATTAGAGCTATGAACTTGATTTAGCCACACGGCAGGTTTAGGTAGGAGGTTTGTTAATAATGAGCGGTTTTTTGATACATGATTTTGATTATCACCAACATGGAATCCCAAATTAAAACTTTTAAATGGGATTTTTGAAACACCACCTCCACAAGTAGTACTTAACGTTCCTACTTTATGAAGGTTTTGCCATGTCGCTGACAATAAGTGCATTATCTATCGATATCAGGATTAGCTTTAGTATCTTCACGTAGTGCATGTGTCATCGCGACCATATCGTCTGGGATAGGTGCTTGCCATGTCATCATTTCACCGGTGATTGGGTGCGCAATACTCAATTTTACAGCATGCAGTGCTTGGCGTCTAAAGCTACGAAGTAACTCAAATAATTCAGGTGTTGCACCTTTAGGTGGACGCGGACGGCCGCCATAAGATTGGTCGCCAATTAGCGGATGATTTAAATGTGCCATATGCACACGAATCTGGTGAGTACGACCTGTTTCTAAGCGCAGACGTAAACGAGTATGAGCACGGAATTTTTCAGCAACACGATAATGTGTAATTGCCGGTTTACCCAGTTCATGTACGGCCATATGCGTACGCTGAGTAGGATGACGGCCAATCGCTTTTTCAACCATACCACCTGCAGTCATAGTACCATTACACAGTGCTTCATATTCACGCGTGAAGTTTTCACGCTTTTGTAGCGCTGTTACTAAATGCGTTTGTGCTGGAATCGTTTTAGCTACAACCATTAAACCGGTCGTGTCTTTATCTAAACGATGCACAATACCTGCGCGTGGCACGTTAATTATTTCAGGGTAGTAATGTAGTAATGCGTTTAGCACTGTTCCATTAGGATTGCCCGCTCCAGGGTGAACCACTAGGCCCATTGGTTTATTAATTACCAAAATATCATCGTCTTCATAAACAATGTTTAATTTGATATCTTGTGCTTCGTATTCGCGTGGAGCTTCAATTGTTGTCTCAACACTTACAACTTCACCACCTAGTAGCTTTTCGCGTGGAGTGTTGAAAATTTCACCATCTACGGTGATTTTATCATCCAATATCCACGTTTTTATACGAGAACGTGAATAATCAGGGAACAATTGTGCTAATACTTGGTCTAGACGTTTACCACCTAGTTCGGTTGGAACGTCGGCTTGAAGAGAAATTTGCTCTGACATTAGTAACTTTACCCAATTTACCAGTGCAAGCTTTGCTCGACTGGGTTAGAATCGCTTTTAATAAAAGCATAATATAATACGCATAGTTTACTCGGTTTTACCGACTTGGCCTAGCCGAAGACATCGAAGGTAACAAATAAAATGATAAATAAAATAGGGAAACGTGCATTTGCCATTGTTTTTTCAGTTTCTGTACTTAGTTTAGGTGCTTGTTCGTCTGCTCCAGACCAAGAAGACATTCAACGTGTACCTAATAAGTCTGCACACGCTTTATATGAAGATGCAAAAGAAACATTAGATTCTGGTTTATATGCTCGCGCAATTGAACTTTTGAGCGCAATAGATTCTCGCTACCCGTTTGGCCCATTCTCTAAACAAGTACAAATGGACTTAGTGTATGCGCATTACCAATCAGGTAATACCGAACAAGCACTTGCAACCATTGACCGCTTTATTCGCTTAAACCCAAATCATAAAGACCTTGATTACATGTATTACATGCGTGGTTTAGTGAACATTAAAGCAGATAAAAATGCGTTCCAAGAATACTTTGGTGTAGATAGAGCTGACCGTGATGCTAACCGTACTCGTGTTGCATTTACCGATTTATCGACACTAGTAAAACGCTTTCCAAAAAGTGATTACGCACCTGAAGCTAAGCGTCGTTTAGTGTGGCTTTTAAATCGTATGGCTCGTTATGAATTGAAAGTAGCCACTTACTATTATGAGCGTGAAGCTTATTTAGCTGCTGCTAATAGAGGTAAATTTGTTGTTGAACATTACTCACAAAGCAGTTACTTAGATCCAGCGCTTGAAATGATGGAAAAAAGTTACGACCAATTAGGTTTAACTGAACTTAGTGAACATGCAAAACAAACACGAAGACTAAATAAAAGAACTAAATAAACAAAAAAGGCGCTTAGTAAGCTGTCTCTTGATCACAAGTCTGACTCAAGAGATTTTGCTAAATCG
>NZ_WTKZ01000036.1:0-42054 GCF_011378805.1 Pseudoalteromonas sp. Z9A6 | reverse complement strand
TTTCTTAATAATACTGAAATGACACAGATTTCTAAACACTACCAAAAAAATGGAACAATTGACTGATGAGCTAAATCACTTAGTGCATCGATTTAAAGTTTAAATAAGCTGATTATTTGGTTAGATAGCTCTTTAAGGTTTTGAAATATAACTGTACTTATGTTGTTTGCTAGCTCGAGTTCAGTTTGAATAGTCATTATAAATATAAAAAGGGACTTTAAAAGTCCCTTTTTTAATGCAATTTTAACCTTGAGAAGTCAACAAAGCCTAAAGTGAATTAGTATTATTTTTTATCAAAAGCGCGTTTCATGTAGTTAGGTGTAGCGAGTGCACCATGATGAATACCGCTGTTGTAGTATTCACTTTGCTCAGCTATTTGTGCTGCGCCGTCTTCTCTAAAACCGTCAAATGCTTGTGATTTACGTGCAAGTGTTACCGACCATAAACCGCTTGGGTAAATTGGTTGCGGGAATGGCAGTGTTTGTAAATCGTTAAAGCCTACGCTTAGCATTGCTTCGCGCATTTCAACTAATAATGGCATATGCATAAGAGGTGATTCGCTTTGTTGTACTAAAATACCACCTGGGCGCAGTGCATCTAAACAGCTTGTGTAAAACGCATGATTAAATAAACCTTCACCTGGACCCACCGGATCGGTGCCATCAACAATAACCACGTCGATAGATTCGCCAGCGGCTTCGCGCATGTATTTAATACCGTCGTCAAACATAACCGTTGCACGGGCGTCGTTGTTAGATTCACAAAGCTCTGGGAAGTATTTTAACGACATTTGCGTTACTACTTCGTCTATATCTATTTGCGTTACAGTTTCTACGCCTGGGTGTTTTAATACTTCGCGTAAAGTACCGCAGTCGCCGCCGCCAATAATAACGACGTTTTTAGGGTTTGGGTGCGCTAAAAGTGCAGGGTGGCTGATCATCTCATGATAAAAGAAGTTTTCGCGGGTTGTTACCATAGTACACCCGTCGATGATCATTAAATTACCAAAGTCTGTGGTTTCAAACATTTCTACCTTTTGAAAAGGAGACTGTTTTTCATCTAACTTTTTATTAATACGTAATGAAAATGCGCTGCCATCGCGGTCGCTAATTTCAGTAAACCACTTACTTTGATCTAAATTTGCCATAGTTACTATTACACTTTTTTAGGTTGAGTATGAAAAAGGGGCAATTCTGCCAGTGCTTGGCGTTTTGCTCAATGACATTTTAACTGATTTGACGAATAAAGTTAGTTAGGAGTGAGTGAAAGTTCAATTTTTGTTAGCCTAGTGGATAGTGACGTATTAAAATGCGCCTTTATACCTAATTGACTAAAGAAGAGTTGCCATGACCTGGGGTTTAGAAACAGCACGCGCCACTTATAACGTTGCTCATTGGAGTGATGGTTATTTTGATATTAACGCACAAGGCGAACTGGTGGCTTACCCAGATGGCGACCAAACAAAACCGGCCATTTCTTTAACGCAATTAACAGAGCAGTTTAAACAACAAGGTTTAACATTGCCGGTCTTAGTACGCTTTACTGATATTTTAAAAAATCGTGTAGACACCCTTACTAACGCGTTTACGCAAGTGCGAGCAAATCGTGAATATAATGGCAAATACACCTGTGTTTACCCAATTAAAGTAAATCAGCAACGCTCTGTAGTAAGTAAGCTATTAGCGCATCCAAGCGGACTTGTTGGCCTAGAAGCAGGCTCAAAGCCAGAACTTATGGCTATTTTGGGCGTAGCAAAAGAGCCAATCACTATTGTGTGTAACGGCTATAAAGACAGTGAGTTTTTACGCCTAGCGTGTATTGGTCAAGCAATGGGCCACAGCGTAAAAATTGTGGTAGAAAAGCTTTCAGAACTGACCACACTACTTGAAGAAATAGACAACCTAGGTATTGAACCGGCTATTGGTATTCGTATTCGCCTAAACTCAGTAGGCAAAGGCAAGTGGCAAAACACGGGCGGCGAAAAAGGCAAGTTTGGTTTAACGGCAGGCCAAGTACTAAGTGCTGTTGAAGTGCTGAAAAAGCATAATAAGCTGCACTTAATGCAAATGGTGCACTTTCATATTGGTTCTCAAGTCGCCAACATTCGTGATATTCACCGTGCTTTGCGTGAATGTGCACGCCACTTTGCTGAGCTTACACAATTAAACGTACCGTTAAACACCGTTGATGTAGGCGGCGGCTTAGGCGTTGATTACGAGGGCTCTGGCTCGCGCAGCGCGTGTTCAATGAACTACACCGTAGAAGAGTATGCGCGTAATGTAGTAAATGCATTTGCAGAGGTGTGCGATCAGCATAACCTTACGCATCCGGCCATTATCACCGAATCGGGGCGCGCTTTAACGGCTCATCATGCGGTATTAATTACTGATGTAATTGACGTAGAAAAAGCGCCCAATCATTTAAATCCAGAGCCACCGCTTGAAAATAGCGCATTAGTGCTTGATGAAATGTGGCAGTGTTTACAGCGTTTAAACCCGCGTATGGCACTTGAGATTTATCACGACGCTATGCACTTATTTAGCGAAGCGCACGATCAGTACGTGCATGGCTTAGTAAGCATGCTAGAGTGGGCGAAAATAGAGCTGCTTTACTTTACTATTTTACATCGTGTACGTGCATCGCTTAGTAATAATGCGCGCGCGCACCGTGAAGTACTCGACGATTTAAACGAAAAGCTTGCCGATAAACTCTTTGTTAACTTTTCATTATTTCAGTCGTTGCCTGATGTATGGGGTATTCAGCAGTTGTTTCCGGTTATGCCAATCGAAAACTTAACTCAACCATTGACTCAGCGCGCGATTATTCAAGATATTACCTGTGACTCTGACGGGCAAATCCGCGAATACGTTGAAGGCGCTGGTATCGAAACCAGCCTACCAATACCAGAATATAAGCACGGTGAGCAATACCACATTGCTATGTTTATGGTGGGTGCATATCAAGAAATTTTAGGCGATTTACACAACTTATTCGGTGACACTGATTCAGTGCATGTAGAGCTTAATGATGAAGGTTATGTGTTAACCAATGCCATAAAAGGTGATAGCGTTAAGGATGTATTAAAGTTTGTTGACTATGATAGCGCCATTTTAGCTGACAACTTTGCGTACCAAGTTAATAAACTTGATGTATCAGCGCAGTGTAAAGAAGGTTATTTAGCTGAGCTTAATGCAGGCCTTGAAGGCTATACCTATTTTGAAGATTAATTTGTAAGCAACTGAAAGCGCAGTATTAGTGGCTGCGCAATGTTTAAAGGAATGGAAGTAATGTCAGTTATTCGCGGTGTATTTAGTATTATTTTTTACACAATAAACACACTTTTTTGGTTTGTGCCTATTTTTATTTGTGGGCTTATAAAGCTTATACCTATTAAGCCTCTACAAAAGGTTATGAGCTGGGCTGCAAAGCAATTTGCAACTATTTGGGTGACCTTTAATAGCTTAAATCAAAAGTTATTTACGCCAACTAAACTTAATGTAACTGGCCTTGAAGACCTCAAGCTAAAGGATTGGTACCTAGTAATTGCAAATCACCAAAGCTGGGTCGATATTTTAGTATTGCAGCGCGTGTTTAACCGTAAAATTCCATTTTTAAACTTCTTTTTGAAAAAAGAGCTTATTTACGTGCCTATTCTAGGTTTGTGTTGGTGGGCGCTTGATTTTCCGTTTATGACCCGCACGAGTAAAAGCCAATTAAAAAAGAATCCAAAACTGCGTGGCAAAGACTTAGAAACCACGCGTAAAGCCTGCGAAAAATTTAAAGAGATGCCAGTAAGTGTGGTTAACTTTGTAGAAGGCACTCGTTTTACTACACAAAAGCACGCGCGCCAAAATAGCCCGTTTCCACATTTATTAAAACCAAAAGCGGGCGGTATCGCTTTTGTAATGCAAGCGATGGGCGAGCAAATTACTAAAGTGGTTAACGTTACAATTCATTACCCTGATGGCATTCCTACATTCATGGATTTTGCAGGTGGTAAGGTAAAAAATATCAACGTACACGTGGATGTAAGGCCTGTAAGCGAAGAGCTTATTGGTGACTACACCGGCGATTCTGAATTTAGAGTACGCTTTCAAAGCGAGCTAAATCGTTTATGGGAAAATAAAGAGCAAACATTACAATCGCTCGAAAAACACCCCAAATAAAAGGCAAAAATATGAGCTTACAGTTATGCTAAAAAAGTGGTTACCAAATTGGCTTAACGGCTTAATTGTGGGCTGCGTATTGTTTTCTAATGTAATGCTTTTTGGCTCACTAGTATTTGTACTAGGGCTTATTAAGTTATTACTGCCTTTGTCTGTTGTTAACTCTTTATTGCACAGCGCTTATCGAGGGTGGTGCAATGGCAATCGGTTTGGCTTGTGGTTAGGTTGTCCTAATATTATGGTTGATATAAGTGGCGATTTAAATTCAAAAAGTTGGTATTTACTTATATGTAATCACACGAGTTGGTTAGATATAACTGTGCTTAGCTCATTACATGCATTACCAGCCCCTAAGTTTTTTTTAAAAGATGAATTAAAATACGTGCCTTTTATTGGCACTGGTGCGTGGGCTATGGGTATGCCGTTTATGAAACGGGTAAGCAAAGCACAGCTTGCTAAAAACCCAAAATTGAAAGGGTTGGATGTAGAGCGCACAAAGCACAGCTGTCGCAATTTTCGTCACTATCCTACTACCATCGTTAATTTTGTTGAAGGCACACGCTTTACGCCAGCTAAGCATAATCTGCAGCAAAGTCCTTTTAAGCACTTATTAAAACCCAAAGCGGGTGGCATTGCTTTTGCGCTTGAAGTGCTAGCCAACCAATTTGATGCCATGCTAAATACAAGTTTAGTGTATAGCGGTAAAACAGATCACGTTTGTCGGAACTTACTCAAAGGCGAGCTAGATTCTATTTATGTTTCAATAGACGTAACGCCCATTAATGACAATATGCAGGGCAGCTATCAAACCGATGACGTATTTAAAGCTAATTTTCAACATTATGTGAATGAGCTATGGGTTGCGAAAGATCAGCAGCTTGCCGATATTTATGCTCAACAAGATTTACCTGAACCACAAATCAGTAAGGAAATTGAAACACTATGACCAACACCCACCTACAGGAGTTAATAGCTCCTTGGTTTGAAAAAGTACCCGATGCGGATTTTCTTAGTTCTATTACCGCAGTTTCAATAGGGATTTTTTCTTTATTAATTGTTTACTTATTTACTCGTAGGTTAATGTTACCAGGCATTCAAAAAGTGGTAACTAAGCTTTCGCCTCAACGTATTGGTTCGTTGTCGCCTATGCTTAATAAGCTTAATAGACGTATTGCAGGTATGCTTTGCTGCGTATTATTTTTGGCGACCTTTGACAGTGTTTATCCGGTTAATGAGCTGACCGCTGAAATTTTGAAAACGGTTGGCCAAGCCATACTAATTATTCATGTAGGTTTTATTTTTAGCAGTATTGTAAGCATTGCGGGTTCTATTTATAACCAATTGGAGTTTGCACGCGAAGTCCCTATTCAGGGCTTAATTCAGGTTGTTAAGCTAATCACCTTTATTGTGTGTGCTATTTTAATTGTAAGTATTTTCCTTGAGAAGTCACCCACTTATATTCTCTCTGGCTTTGGTGCTATTGCTGCTGTTACGTTATTAGTATTTAAAGACACTATTTTAGGCTTTGTAGCTAGTATTCAAATCGCAGCAAATCGCCTAGTAACCTATGGTGATTGGATTCAAGTAGAAAACTATGGCGCCGATGGCGAAGTAATTGATTTGGGTTTAAACACTGTAAAGGTACGTAACTGGGATAACACCATTACAACTATTCCAACTTATATGCTAGTTGCGGGTTCGTTTAAAAACTGGCGCGGTATGCAAGAGTCGGGCGGTAGACGTATTAAACGTTCACTTAATATAGATATGCACAGTATTTGTTTAGTAAGTGATGAATTTAGAAAGCAAATAGATGCGGCTATTCCGCTTCATGACTATATCCGAGTGACGACATTACCCGCTCAAGTTTCTAATTTAGGGCTGTTTCGTCGTTATGCTGAGGGCTATTTAAAGCAGCACAGTAAAATTAATACGTCGCTTACGTTAATGGTACGAGAGCTACAACCAATGAACCACGGGTTACCGATTGAGTTTTATTGCTTTAGTGAAGACAAACGCTGGATTTCGTACGAGCATCTACAAGCCGAAATAATGGACCATTTACTTGCAGTATTGCCAGTGTTTGGGCTTAGGGCATATCAAAGTGTGAGTGGGCAATTAAGCCCTCCTAACGAGCAACAAACAGATAAGCCAACATTTAGAGTGATGGCAAATAGTGCTGCAAAAGACCCACAGCAATAAATAAAGCTAAGAGCCACCAAATAGGTGGCTTTTTAAATGGCAGCCATGCAAATGTAATTATTAGTAACGCAACCTGCCAAAGGTTATGCACAGCCGATGTCCAAATTGGTGAATACAATGCGGCCGCTAAAAAACCGACTACCGCTGCATTAAGCGCCGCTATTGAACTTGCAAAACGTGGCTTACTTGCCAAATTAATCCAACTCTTCTGAAACGCCAGTATAAGTAAAAAACCAGGCATAAATATAAGCAGTGTAGCTATAAGGGCACCCACTAAAGGTTGCTCAGTAGTAAGTTGTGCGCCTAAGTAAGTAGCAATAGTAAACATTGGCCCTGGCACTGCCTGTGCACTCGCGTAAGCACTTAAAAACTGATCATCACTCAATGCTGGTACGCCAGCTTGAAGTACCGGCAGTACTACGTGTCCGCCGCCAAACACCATTGCACCCGCTTGGTAAAAAGGGGTAAACAAAGCAAACTCATGCCCTAGTGGAATAAAGCTAACCCCAAGTAAGAGCGCAAATAACCCCAGTGCAATCCAATTAATATTACTGTTTTTACTGCTAACATCGTCTGCTACTGTGCCAAGTTTTAATAAAGGCCATATAGCACCTACTGTTGCAGCGGTGATTAAAATCGCTATTTGAGTTCCCATCATTGGAAATAACACCAAGGCAAGTGTACTCATTATCGCAAGTAACTTAAGCGCAGCACTTGTACAAAAGCTTTTAGCCATACTAAGTGTTGCATCCGCGACTATAACAACGGCAAATAACTTTAAGCCTGCAATAATTGCAAAGTAAACAGCGTCAAACTGATGGGCACTAACCGCAAGCAGCACCATTATTAAAAACGAAGGCAAGGTAAAGCCTACAAAAGCAGCTATACCACCCAGTACTCCTGCACGCTCAACACCAATAGCAAAACTAACTTGGCTAGAGCCTGGCCCTGGTAATGCTTGGCTTAAACTAATAAGTTGTGCGTAACGGGTGTTAGTTAGCCAATTTAACGAATCTACAAAGTGGCGCTTAAAATAGCCTAAATGCGCAGCGGGGCCACCAAAACTCATGCACCCTAGTAAAAAAAATTGTCTAAAAATAGCAATTAACATTGCGCCAATATCCTTTGTAAAATTCATTAAATTGTCACAGCGTAGTATGACATTTTTATTAAAACGGCACATTAGTTTGAGGTCTGTTTAACAATCAAGCAAGATGCGCTGCTTTTAACACTCTCTTCATAGTTTGTTCATACATGTATTTGCATACTCTTGCTAAATTCTTAATGAATAGGGTATCACCATGACTTTAACTAAATCACTTTTAAGCGTAACCGTAGTAGCTGTATTACTTTCTGGTTGTGAAATGAATAACACCGGCAAAGGTGCGGCTATTGGCGCAGCAGCGGGTGGCGTATTAGGTAAAGCAACAAGTAACCATAAAGATAAGCGTATTTTTATAGGCGCTGCTATCGGCGCACTAGCTGGCGCTGCAGTGGGCAACTACATGGATAAGCAAGAAGAAGCATTTCGTGATGAACTTGCAGGCTCTGGTGTTGAAGTTGTACGTGAAGGCGATAACTTGCGTTTAGTTATGCCATCTAATATTACGTTTGCGACCGACCAATCTTATATTTCGTCTGGCTTTAACGATACCTTAGATGCGATTGCTAAAGTGATGAACAAATACGAAAAAACGTACCTAAGTATTGAAGGCCATACAGATAGCACAGGTAAAGACAGCTACAACATGAACCTATCGCGTGAACGTGCTCAAAGCGTTAAAAACTACTTAGTGAACCAGCAAATCATGGCTGAGCGTGTAAGTACTATGGGTTATGGCGAAACACGTCCAATTGCGACTAACGATAGTGCAAATGGCCGTGCTCAAAACCGCCGTGTAGAAATTCAAATAGTACCAAACACTGAAGAATAATTAGTCTTTATTAAACTGTAATTCACACAGTTTTTGATACAACGGGTTACTTGCTACTAATTCTTGGTGGGTACCCGTTGCTATAATCTCTCCATTTTCCATGACTACAATCACATCGGCATGTTTAACCGTTGCTAGTCTATGGGCAATAATAAGCGTGGTGCGGTTTTGCATTAAATGCTCAAGCGCAGCTTGCACGTGGTGCTCACTTTGAGCATCGAGTGCACTGGTTGCTTCATCTAAAAGCAGTATTTCAGGGTCTTTTAAAATAGCGCGTGCCAGTACAATACGCTGCTTTTGCCCACCCGATAACCTCACACCTTGCTCACCTAAAAAACTGTTATAACCTTGCGGTAATTGTTTAATAAATTCATCAGCATGAGCATGTTTGGCAGCGGCATATACTTGCTCGTCACTTGCTTTTGGGTTGCCGTAGCGAATGTTATGCATTACATCGGAGCTAAATAAAATAGGGTTTTGCGCTACCATACCCATTTTACCTCTGAGGGTATTAAGCGATAATTCTTTAATGTTTATATCTTTAAATTTGATGGCTCCGCTAGCCGGATCGTAAAAGCGCTGTAGTAATTCAAATAAGGTTGTTTTACCTGCGCCAGAAGGGCCAACAATAGCCACAGTTTGGCCTTGAAGTATATTTAAACTTATTTTATTAAGTGCGCTTACGTCTGGGCGAGAAGGGTAGTTAAAGCCTATATTCTCAAGCGTAATAGCAGGGCTGTTACTATTTTTTAGTAAGTTACTATCTTGTGGATTTAGTGGGTTTTCTATCTCACTTTTAACAGCAAGTAACTCAAGTAATCTTGCAGCTGCGCCTGCTGCGCGTTGTAGTTCGCCATATACTTCAGCAACGGTTGCCACCGACATTGCTACCATAATAGCGTAAAACACAAAGGCTCCTAGCTCACCGCCAGTCATGGTACCTGCTAATACGTCGCTGCCGCCGACCCACAGCATTGCGCTAATAGCGCTAAAAGTTAAAAATATTACCGCTGCAATTAAAAACGAACGTTGCTTAATGCGGCTTTTAGCCACATTAAAGGCTTTTTCGGTTTCAAGTGCAAAAGCGTGCTGCTCTTGCTCTTCGTGGCTATAGCTTTGCACTACTTTAATATTTTGTATGATTTCGCCGGCATAGGTACTTATGTCGGCAATAGCATCTTGGCTAGAACTTGCAAGTTTGCGCACCTTTTTACCAAATATCATCATAGGAACAAGTACCAACGGCACACAAGCAACAACTACTAAAGTAAGTTTTAAATTAGTAAACAACAGCATAGCAAGCCCACCAATCAACATAAGTACACTGCGAAGCGCCATAGAAAATGATGAACCAATAATTGATTGCAGTAATGTTGTGTCGGTTGTCAAACGCGACATAAGTTCGCCACTGCGGTTTTCTTCAAAGTAGCTTGGGTGCAAAGTAACAATGCGATTAAACACGGCTTTGCGAATATCGTTACTGACTCGCTCGCCAATCCACGACATTAAATAAAAACGGCTAAATGTGCCAACGGCCAATAAACTAATTAAACCAATAAGCACCAATACAGCTTGTTGTAACTGATCTTTAGAGCCTGCAATAAAGCCATGATCTATGACAAACTTAACACCTTGCCCTAATGACAAGTTAACGCCTGCCGTTACGAGTAATGCGGCTAGAGCGGCGACTACCATCCATCTATACGGTTTAATAAAAGCAAAAATAGGTAATAAACTACTAAAAGCGGCTTTTTCGGGCTTAGGTGTTGTTTTTGACATAGTGGATTCTTTTTAAAGGTTAAGGTATAGATATGGCACTAAGATAATAAAAATCAATACTCTTAAATATTAGCATCAATAAGGAAACGTTATGACTACTGCAACTGTAAGTGGAGAATTTAATGTAAATTTAGCCCCAATAGAAGGCTACGCAAGCGGCCAAAACGGCGTTAATTTAGGGCGCATGTCGATAGATAAAACATTTAAAGGTAGCTTAAATGCTACCAGCCAGGGCGAAATGCTAAGCGCCATGACACCCACGCAAGGCGGTGCCGGTTACGTTGCCATAGAGCAAGTAATAGGCGAGCTTGACGGCAAAAAAGGCAGCTTTGTACTGCAGCATTTTGGCACGATGGATAAAGGCCAAGACAGCCTAATTTTAAATGTAATTCCCGACTCAGGCACTCATGAGCTAGAAGGGTTAACGGGCAGTATGAAAATATGTATTGAGCAAGGGATTCACTACTACGATTTTGAATACACTTTATAATACCAATCCGCAATATTACTTAATCATTTTGCGGGCCTAAACGTGTCGCTACCTGCGTTAAAAAATTCTCATTTAGAACAACTAAATAGCGAATTTTTTGCCTAGCTATCAACACGTTTTTCCATCCTCAAAAAAGATCACTTAAATAAGCGAATTGGTATAAGACACTCAAGGATTAAAATGCAAAAAGTAATCGAATTTAGAAAGACCCGTTTTTTGGGTGGGGTAGATATAGTCGCACTGAATGACCGCATACAGGAATTAAACCAAGATGGCTGGAAAGTAATAAACGCAGTGCCATTGACAGGCTTTTATGGCCAAGTGCATGGTTATACTTTGTTTATTGAAACTGACGAGCTTTAAATGACATTTACAGTATGGTTAAGCCTAGCGGCTATTTGTATGATGGGCGCAATGTCGCCAGGACCAAGTTTAGCGGTGGTTTTAAAGCACTCACTTAACGGTAGTATGAAAAACGGTATGCTTGCCGCGCTCAGTCATGGTACTGGCGTTGGCTTGTATGCCGGTGCATCGTTATTAGGGTTAGGCGCTTTAATGACGCAGTTTCCAACTGTTTATCAAATACTCGTTTACTTAGGTGCGGCCTATTTGGCGTATTTAGGTATAAAAATATTGCTAGCAAAACCAAGTAATGACGAACTTGAAGTACAAAAAAGTGAGGTAAGTGCAGCTAAAGCATTACAAGATGGTTTTGCCATTGCTTTTTTAAACCCCAAGCTCGCGATTTTCTTTTTAGCCTTGTTCTCACAGTTTATTGACCCTCAGCTACTTACTTTAAGTGTGGGCATAATTATGTGCTTAACCGTGTTTGTAATTGATACCGGTTGGTACTTGCTGGTGGCGTTACTGACAGAGGTTTCAAAAAACCGCTTTGGATTTACCAAACAAAACCCGTGGCTTGATAAAATACTGGGAGTCGTATTTATTGCTCTTGCGATAAAAGTGGTGCTTAGCCTTTAAATAGCGTTCCAAATGCAGGTGTCTGTACGCGCATACACCTGCAGCCTAACCCTCATGCCCTGCATACGTATTCATCACATTAATTTTACCTTTTAGTTACAATTTGTTGGTTGTGTTTTGAACAACACAGCAACACCTGACAACAATAACTCAAAGGTTCACACACATGGACAAGTTTAAACTAAGTGCACTTATGCTGGCTTTATTTGCCGCAAATAGTGCATTGGCTGCAAACGAAGGCTCAACAAATCAATCACCCAGCACACAAGCTGAAGATTTAGAAATTATTGAAGTGCGAGGCTTTAGTCGCAGTTTAATCCAATCTTTAAATCAAAAGCGTTTTAGCGATACGGTGTCAGAACAAATTTCTGCCGATGATTTAGGGGCATTGCCTGATATTTCAATGGCCGATGCGCTTACACGATTACCAGGTATTTCAGCAGTAAGAACGGGCGGCCAAGCGGCGCAAATTAATATACGCGGGCTGTCGGGCGGGTTTGTATTTTCAACACTTAATGGCCGCGAGCAAGTATCTACAAGTGGCAGCCGCAGTATTGAGTTTGACCAATATCCGTCAGAATTAATTAGCTCTGCGGCGGTATACAAATCGCCAAAGGCATCGCTTATTGAAGGTGGCGTGGCCGGTACGGTAGAGCTTGAAACCGCCAGCCCACTCAATAACGACCAAACACATAAATTTGTAGCTAATGTGCGCGGTATGTATAACGACCGCGCCTCAGAGGTGTCGGATGCCACTGAGTTTGGCGACCGAATTAGTTTTTCGTATCAAGGCAAATACCTAGACGACACATTAGGCGTAGCGCTTGGCTATGCGCGTTTGTTTCAGCCAAGTGTAGCAACGCAGTTTATTGGCCTTGCGTACAACGATACAAAAGACGTTGATGGCGCAGCTAACGACACCAATGGCCCTTTAGCTAATCCAGAAAACGAATACATTAGCGAAGGCTTTGAGCTACAGCATTTAGGCGGCGAAGAAACCCGTAATGGTTACTTAGCAGCTGTAGAGTGGGCGCCGGTAGATAACTTTAAATTAAAAGGTGATGCGTTTTTATCGCGCTTTGATAAAGAGTCGTTTGCTCGCGGCTTGAGGGTTAAATTAGGCGGGCCAACAGCTGCATATGCTAACGCTCAGCTCGATGGTAATGCCGTAATAGGCGCAGCGGTTAACCGCACTTCGCAAAGCTATACCCGCGTTGAAATAGTAAACGACGACAACCAAGACTTTGACGAAGTAGATAGTTTTGGCGTTAATGCCGATTGGCAGGTAACCGATAGATTAAGCGTAAATGCCGATGTGTCGCTTTCTCGCGCAAAAAGTAATTTTAGAAATGGCTTACTGTGGAGCTTAGTAGCAGAAGATGCCAATGCAGAAACGCCAGTATTTGATAACAACGTAGCAATTAACTATCAATTAAACGGCTTAAATTTACCTGACGTTGGGTTTAATCAGGCGGCCGCCTTTAGCGATATAGACCGTGTAATGGTCAGCAAATATGGTATTTACCCAGATCAAACAGAAGATGAAGTAACGGCATTTAGGCTCGATTTTAAATACGAGTTAGAAAGCGATATATTTAGTTCCGTAGAGTTTGGTGCGCGCTACTCAGATAGAGAGTACAGCCGAAAACGATCGGTATTTGAGTACGGTAACGACGGGGCGTTTTCAGCAACGCAACCGCCTTTACGTTTAACCAACGATATGGCCTCTGTGGTTGACTGGCAGGGCGAGTTTAGTTATTTCCCATCGTATTTAGCGATTGATTTAGACAAAGCGCTCAATGCGTGGTTTCCAGATGGCACGCCCGAGCCTGTTCAAACATGGGGCAACGCCGATGGCGTAGACGACGCGCAAGGTTACACAAGTAACTATTCGTGGACAGTGCTACAAAGCGGCTCGGTGTTTGAAGATGTGCTAGCTGCGTACGTTATGGTAAACATTAACACGCAAATAGGGGGGCTCGACCTATCGGGTAATGTGGGTGTGCGCCGCGTTGAAACCGACCAATCAGCAACGGTACTAGAAAACGTAGCAGGCGATGCGCGCTTAGGTGCGCAAAATATTGTTGATGAGAACGGCATTGTAAATGATTTATACGCGCCTAATGTATTAGGCACTAAATACACCGACTACTTACCATCATTAAATTTAAATCTGCAACTTAACGACAATTCACTTGTGCGCTTTGCTGCGGCTAAAGTAATGTCGCGTGCGCCAATTAACCGCTTAGCGGGCGATGCCAGTGCAAACGTAAGCGATGATGGTGTTATTAATGGTTCAAGTACTAATAACCCATTTTTAAAACCCTTTTATGCCGACCAATACGACTTATCTTACGAATATTATTTTGAAGAAGGTAACGGTACTATCGCAGCAGCGTTATTTTATAAAAATATAGACTCGTTTGTTGAAACCTTATCAATCGAAAACTTCGACTTTAAAGGCAATGGCTTTAACGTACCTGACTCTATAGAAGACCCCGTTAGTGGCGAGCAAGTTGCGACAACAAACGGTATTTACACCACGGCAGTTAATAACGGTGAAGGTGGCTATATCAGAGGGCTAGAGCTTGCTTATACGCAAGTGTTTACCTTTTTACCTGAGCCATTTAATGGCTTAGGCGCTAACGCAAGTTACTCATACACCGAAAGTGAAATTGAATCGATTACCAGCTTAGGGGGCGACACGTTATCGCAATCTTTACCTGGGCTATCTAATAACGTGTTTAATGCCACGGTTTTTTACTCAATGGATGATTTTGAAACCCGCCTTAATGTGCGTTACCGCGATGAATTTGTATCAGAGCAGGTTGCCATTAACGAGCAAGTGGTTAATTTTGATGCTGAAACCGTAGTCGACTTTCAAACCTCTTATCGCTTTAGCGACTCGCTAACAATGCTTTTGCAAGTTAATAACTTAACCGATGAACCAACCCAAAGTTACTTTGGCTCAGAGCAACGAACAGGGACGACTCAGTACTTTGGTCGTCAGTTCTACCTTGGTTTTACATACAGTCATTAATTAGCAAACGGAGCGTTTAAAAATGAAAATTATAACTATGTCTAAATATTTGCTAATAACGTTAGCGTTAATGCTATTAGCAGCGTGTGGTGGAACAGGTGATGTTGAATCTGGTGAACCATTACTTACCTGTAATGTGCCACAAGTCCCTAATGAAGCGGGGTCACAATGTGTCGATCCCGAACCTATATCGTGCCCTGCACCTACAGTACCTGATGAAAATAACGAAAGTTGCGTGGTTGACGCCGACCCAACCCTGCCAGACCCTGTTGTATTTGCAGGGGAGGGAGAGGCGGTTTTATTTTATAACCGCTTAGCCGATGATAACTACGAAGGCTACCGATTACATTCGTGGAATAACGATGTGTGTGATGCTTATGCACCACCATTTGATACCAGTGATTGGGCTAACGGCCATGAATACGATGGTATTGATCCAAACTACGGTGCGTACTGGATAATTAACCTTAAAGAGGGTTATAACGAATGTGCTAATTTTATTATTCATATTGGTACAGAAGGGTCAGGTAAGGCGTTTGGTGATGTTGATTTAACCATGCCGCTGATGCAAGACGATGAAACCTTTCAGCGTATGAACTTTACCATTCATGGCGAGCCTTCGGTGTTTGAATACCCTATATTAAGTTTAGGCGAACGCGCAGTTGCTATAACAGGTGCTTCAGCGCATTGGATAGATTTAAATACTATTTTGTATAAACCAAGTAACGAGTTTACAAGCCTAATTAAGTTACATTCATCAGCTACGGCTGAGCTTGAAGTGGATATTGATACTGGTTTAAACGGCGATACTGTTACGCTGCAATCAAGCAATATAACTGATGAGCAAGCGTCAAAAGTACCGCATTTAACCACCTGGAACGCATACGAAGGAAGTTGGGATACAAGCACGGCTAAAGCACTTATTAAATCGCAGCTTGTTATTGCAGGTTACGATAGTGAAGGCACGCTGCTAGAAGCAAGCTATGTGCAAACCGCTAAAGCACTCGATGCCCTTTATACGCAAGGCGAAGACGATGCTAATGAAGCTGTGCTGGGTGTAAACTATGGCAATAACGCGATTGATGTAACTGTGTGGGCACCCACCGCTAATAACATGATGCTAAATGTGTTTGATGATGCAAAAACACAAGTGCACTCTACTCCAATGACATTAAATACACAGACAGGTATTTGGCAGGCAAGTTTAGATATGCAATACGACCGCCACTACTACCGCTTTAATTTTGATGTTTACCACCCACTGACTCAGCAAATAGAGTCGCTTTGGAGCACAGACCCTTACTCACTAAATGTATCTACCAATGGTTTATACAGCCAGTTGATTAATTTAGCCGATGAAGACACTAAACCCGAAGGCTGGGATACACGCCTTATTCCTACTGTAGAAAACCCAGAAGATGCGATTATTTACGAGGGCCATGTACGTGACTTTAGTGCGCGCGATAACAGCGTAACAGAGGCTAACCGCGGTAAATACCTTGCATTTACTGAGCTAAATAGTGCTCCTATGCAGCACTTACAAACTTTGGCTCAAAATGGCTTAACGCACTTTCATTTATTACCTATTACTGATATTGGCACCATAGATGAAGACGTCAGTAAGCGTGTAGATATTAGCGATACGCTAGGAGATTTATGTGAGCAAATCAACGATGAAGCCGATGCGTGTAAAACCCAAGATAAAAACAGCACCATTATTGATTTAATGGGCGGTTATTTACCAGGCTCAGATGACGCACAAGCACTTGCTGATGCTATGCGCAGCTTAGATAGCTTTAACTGGGGTTACGATCCGCATTACTTTATTGCGCCTGAAGGCTCGTACGCCTCAAGCCCAGAGGGCATTGCCCGCGTTAAAGAAACCCGCGCTATGGTGCAATCACTGCAATCTATTGGTCTGCGCGTAGTGCTTGATGTGGTTTATAACCATACAACATCGTCGGGTATTTGGGACAAGTCGGTATTTGATAAGCTAGTACCGGGTTACTACCATCGCTATAACGAAGTAAGCGGTGAAATAGAGCGCTCAACGTGTTGTGAAAATACAGCTACAGAGCATGTAATGATGGATAAGTTTGTTAGTGATTCATTAGTTATTTTGGCGCGTGAATTTGGCTATGACAGCTTTAGATTTGATGTAATGGGGCACATGCCAAAATCGTCAATTCTTGCAGCACGTGATGCAGTGCAAGCTGTTGATGAAGATAACTACTTTTATGGCGAAGGTTGGGACTTTGGTGAGGTGGCAAATAACCGCTTATTTGTGCAAGCCAAACAAGCCGATATGGCCGGTAGCGAAGTAGGTACCTTTAACGACCGTATTCGTGAAGCCGTTCGCGGCGGCGCATTATTTAGTAATAGCTCAACGGATGGCAATTTAGCAGAGCAAGACACGTTACGTTTGTCACTTGCGGGTAATTTACAAAACTACGTTTTAAAAGACTTTAAAGGTAACTCAGCAAAGGGTAATAGCTTTACTTGGAATACTCAGCCAACGGCGTATGCACTAGACCCTGCCGATAGCATTCATTACGTATCAAAACACGATAACGAAACACTATGGGATCAGCTGCAATATAAACACAGCACTAATATGAGTATTGAGCAGCGCGTTCGTGCTCATAATATGGCATTAGCACTTCCGCTTATGAGCCAAGGTATTCCATTTATGCAAATGGGCGCCGACTTGCTGCGTTCAAAATCGATGGATCGTAACAGCTACGACTCGGGCGACTGGTTTAACTTTGTGGATTTTACCCAAAATACCAATAACTGGAATATTGGCTTGCCACCCGCACAAGACAACGAAGTGAAATGGCAAGAAATTATGCCTATTTCTGCTAATACCCAAGCGGCTGCACAGCCACAAGATATTACCTTTGCACATGATGTATTTAATGAATTTTTACAAATACGTAGTAGCAGCCCACTCTTTAGATTAACCACAGAGCAAGATGTTATTGAGCGGGTGGGTTTTCATAACGTAGGTAAAGCGCAGCAACATGGCTTAATAGTAATGAGCATTGATGATGGCGAAGGGCTAACAGACTTAGACCCTGCATTTGATGCGCTTGTTGTCGTGATTAACGCAACCGAGCAAATCCTTAGCCATACTATTGCCACCGCAGCGGATTTTGAATTACACAATGTATTAAAAAACAGTGTTGATGCAAGTATGGCTAGCGCCAATTTTGCTGCTGGCGATAACGAAGGCACATTTACTGTACCGCCTTATACATTAGCTGTATTCACTAAAAACCAAGGTGAGAGCCAAGGTGTTGGTTTAAGTGCAAATGCGACCGTAGGCGCGCCTGATGTAGTACCTTATGGCAGCACCGCTGTGTTTGTGCGCGGTAGTTTAAACGACTGGGGCACACGCGATGCATTTGAATATATTGGCGATGGTGAATACCGTATAGCAATTGCACTGAGCGCTGGCGATTACGAATTTAAAATTGCCTCAGAAGATTGGTCTACGGTTGATTTTGGTGCGCTTTCTGACGCTGATAAAGATGTAGTTGAAAACCAAAGCGAGCCATTAACGCGCTCAGGTGCAAACATGACATTTAGCGCTGCCATTGATGCAACGTATGTATTTTCGCTTGATGCTTCAAACCCTGAAAATCCAACGCTTACTTTATACAACGAAGAGCCATTTATAGGCACCGCTATTTATGTGCGCGGTACGCTTAATGACTGGGGAGTAACCGATGAGCTAAGTTATAAAGGTAAAGGTATTTACACCTTTACTAAAACACTGAGCGCTGCAAGTTATGAATTTAAAGTAGCGTCAGAAGATTGGAGCACGGTTGATTATGGAGCGGCTGAGGGAGATGCCAGTGTTATGGTTGGCACTGTAGAGCAGTTGTCGGTTGCGGGCGCGAATATGACCATCGACATTGCAGAAGAAGGTGAATACCAGTTTATATTTGACGCCAGTGATTTAAATAACGTATCGCTAAAAGTGCTCAACGCTGAAATGTTTGCACAAACGACAGTGTTTATTCGTGGCAGCTTAAATGACTGGAGTACTGATAACCCGCTGATGTACGAGGGTGATGCAATTTACTCTACATCAATAGAGTTAGAAGCGGGTGACTACGAATTTAAAGTAGCGTCTGAAGATTGGAGTACCGTTGATTACGGTGGAGCAGGCGATACGCCGGTAGTGGCAATTGATGAACTAACACCACTTGAAGCCGTAGGTGCCAATATAGCACTAAATATTACCGAACAAGGTACTTACACGTTTAATGTAATAGGCCCAGATAGAGAAAATGTAAGCATACTTATTAATAAGCAGTAGCAGTTTGTTTTCCCAGACCTAAGCCGAGCATAGCCCTGTATGCTCGGCTTTTTTGTATGTACATAAGTGTGTGAAAGTATATTTGAATGCTAATTATAAATGTTTGGACTAAATTGCATTCAATATTAGATTGGCGTACTTTTATAAATCCCCAACCATACAAAAGAAAGCTAATGAGTAACTTAACCTTAAAAAGTGCTAATTTTGATCCTAAAGTAAAACAATACTGGATGGTTACTGCCTCGCTATTTGCAATGTTGGCTCTTGTTACTATACCGCTTATACCTATCATTTTACTGATTGTATGGCTGGTGGGCGGACGAATACTCGCAGCTATGTCAGCTGACTTATTACCACAAAAATTGGTAGTTAAACGTGGCATATTATTTAAAGAAGAAAAATCTATTCCGCTTGAAAAAATAACCGATGTTGGGTTAAGCCAAGGGCCGCTTATGCGAATTTTTGGATTATATCGTTTAAGTTTTGAAACAGCTGGGCAGTCAGGAAATGGTGCTTTAGTGTCTTTGCTTGGTGTAGTTAATGCGAGTGAGTTTAGAGAGGCGATACTTGAGCAAAAAGATGTATTGGCTAATCAAGGTAAAGCGTCGCAGCAGGCAACAGAACAAAGTGAGAAAGAGCTACTGAGAGCACTTACTTATAGTGTTAAAAATATTGAGCAGATGCTACTTGTTTTACTTGATGAAAGGCAGCAAAAGTAGCCTGTTTTAAAATTGTAAAGCTTATGAGGATATTTTTATGAATACGGAAATAGAAAATATATTTAATAATTATCCTGAGATAGCAAAAAGTAAGCTTATAAAATTACGAGAGTTAATTTATACCGTAGCACAAGAGCAAAACTTAGGATCTGTGGAGGAGTCATACCAATTCGCTTAATTAAGTGATCTATTCTGAGGTGAGAAAATCGTGTCGATAACCAGGCAAAAATTTCGTTATTTAGTTGTTCTATATCAGAAGTTTTTAACGCCGTTTGCGTCAGATTTAATCCCTCAAATTGATTAAGTATTATTGCGGATTGGTATCAATAAAGTGGGGAGAGCCAAGTTATAACACAATAAATGGCAGCCCCATTCGCGTAGGCTCTAAGGGCTCCTCGTGTTATTTGTTTTTTCATTGCCAATCAAAGCTAGTAAGCACATTTAGAGAGTTGTATTCCCACACTCTCACTTTCGAAGGTAACCGGGCAATTGTATTAAATAGTGAAAAGCCATTACCAGAATACCCAGTTAAAGAGTGTATTAAATTAGCACTGACTTATCACAAAGTTAAACGCCTACCTTTACTAGGCGCATCATTATAAGTATTCAGTTGATGTTTAAAACACACTACATATTTGGTTTGCGTCACAGGTAATAACGGTTACGTTTTCATAACCCACACGCGTTAACGCTTCTGCTCCCAACGTTGCGCGCGCACCACTTGCGCAGTGCACGTAAATAGGGCGAGCTGCGTCTTTTTCTATTTCCATCAGTTTCATCTCGAGTAATCCACGCGGAATATTTATAGCGCCGGCAGCCGATTTTGTCGCGTGCTCTGCAGGTTCTCGCACATCAATAAGTAAACCTTTATTTTGTTCAAGCTCGAGTTTTGCTTGCGCTGCGTCAATACGGCGTTGGTTAGGTGTGATAATTTTTAGTAAGTCAGGGATTGATGTAAGCATTAGTTTGTAAATCCTCTTTTTCTTAAAAAAGACATTAATAGGTGCTACTTGGTATAAGTAGGTTGAATTGAGTTAATACTTATAAATAACGTTAAAAACTGAAAGTTACTTTATACAAAGTAACTTAATAGCGCGGATACTGCCACAGCACTTCCGCCGATTAATAAAACGGCATCGTTAATTTTGTGATTGCCTTAATATTAGTAAAGTCTAATGTTAATTATATTAGAACCTACTAATATAAAAGTCTATACTTAAAAAGGTATCAAAAAGAGAAATAATAAAAATGAATATTGAACAACTAGCTGTCAACGCAGAGCAAGCCGAACAGTTTTTAAAATTAATGGCTAACAAAAATCGCTTAATGATTTTATGTAGTTTATTACAAGGTGAGCAAAGTGTAGGTGAGCTAAATAAAAATGTACCTTTAGCACAGTCAGCGTTATCTCAGCATTTAGCAAGTTTACGCAAGGCAGATATGGTTGCTACTCGCAGAGAAGGGCACACTATTTATTACTCGTTGACCGACCCAAAAGTTGAGTCGATCATTGCTTTGCTATATGAGTGGTTTTGCCGAGCAGAAAATACTAAATAAACGTAGCTATTTCATCGAGTGATTTTTTATCCAGTGCATGAGCAGGTATTGATGCATCATCACTTGGGTAGCCTGTAATAAGTAGCATGTATGGGCGTTCGTTATCTCTATCGCGATTACATATGTCGGTTAAAAAACTCATTGGCTTTGGAGTATGAGTAAGGGTTGCTAAACCACTGCGGTGCAAAGCTTGAATTAAAAAGCCGGTAGCTAAGCCAACAGACTCATGCACATAATAATTCGTATTTTTATCATCGGTGCTTACGCCCCCCTTTTTTTGACTAAATACAGCTATAAGCCAAGGTGCATGCTCTAAATAAGGTTTATTGGCGTCGGTACCTAACGGTTTTAGCGCATCTAACCATTCTTCACCTGCTCTGCCTTCGTAAAAAGAACGCTCTAATTTTTCTGCGGCTTCTCTTATTTGTTTTTTTACATCGCTACTTTTTATAGCCACAAAATGCCAAGGCTGATGATTCGCTCCACTTGGTGCTGTGCCAGCTGCTTTTATACATGCTTCAATAATATTTTTTGGTACTGGGCGATCGCTAAAGCTGCGAATGCTATGGCGGCGTTGGCTGGTTTGTAAAAACTCGTTAGCACGATTTAGCATTTCTTCATGTGGATATTCTATAAAGTCATTTAACGGCTGGCTTTGGTGATCTTGCATGGCTTTTCGCTTCTTATAAAAAGTATATGTGGTTTTTATACCGAGTGAATACAGTGCAGGCAAGTGTTATGAGTTTAAATTATGTTTATTTGTTGTTACAAATTTAACCAGTAAGTAACTCATGTTCCTATTTTCCTTGTGGTATAAAACATTATAAAAATAATTACTCATATTCAAGGAAGTAAAAATGCTATCAATAACAGGGTTATCTAAAACCTACGATAACGGCGTACATGCACTACAAGGTGTTGATTTATCTATCGGCAAAGGGATGTTTGGATTACTTGGGCCAAATGGCGCAGGTAAATCATCGCTAATGCGTACCATTGCAACACTGCAGTCGGCTGATTCAGGTTCAATTACTTTTGATGGCATTGATGTATTTAAAGACCCACAGGCTTTGCGCCAACGTTTAGGTTACCTACCGCAAGATTTTGGTGTATACCCACGGGTAAGTGCCTACGACTTGCTAGACCATATGGCTGTTTTAAAGGGAATTCATAATAAAGCAGAGCGTAAAGAGTCGGTTGAAGGATTACTTGCACATACTAATTTATATCAACATCGCTCAAAAGCGGTAAGTGGCTTTTCGGGCGGTATGCGCCAGCGTTTTGGTATTGCACAAGCCTTACTAGGTGACCCCGACTTACTTATCGTTGATGAACCAACAGCGGGGCTAGATCCTGAAGAGCGTAATCGTTTTCATAACTTGTTAGTAAGCTTAGGCGAGCAAAAAGTAGTTATATTATCGACCCACATTGTTGAAGATGTTGCAGAGCTTTGCCCAAATATGGCGGTGTTGGCTGGCGGTAAGATTTTACTAGAAGGTAACCCAATAGCGCTTACCGATAAGCTCCAAGGCCAAATTTGGCGCAAAGCCATGAGCCAAGAAGAAGCGCTAGAGCTTGAACCGCAGCTGCCTGTTATTTCAAAACGCTTATTTGCTGGGCAAACCATATTACATGTATTAGCCAATGAAGCCCCTGAAGGTTTTGAGCTCAGCAGTGCAAACCTAGAAGATGTGTATTTTTCTACGTTGCTTAATCATCGTAACAGCCAAGTAGCATAAAGGGGCGCTATGTTTTTTAATATGCTCGCGTTTGAGCTGCGCTATTTTATGCGTCAGCCTTCGTTTTATGTGACCTCATTAATATTCTTTTTTATGGCGTTTTTTATAAGCTCCAGTAGTCAGTTTCCGTTAGGTGGGGCTAATGTTCATATGAACTCGCCTTATACCATTATGGTTTTAACGGTTACCTTTTGTACGCTTGCTATGTTTTTAGTGGTTAACTTTGTTGCAAGCTCAGCGATTCGCAACAGCGAGACCAAAATGGATGAGCTGGTGTTTAGTAAGCCCGTTAACCCGCTTGCTTATCAATCAGGACGTTTTTTTGGTGCTTACTTGGTTGTGCTAGTTGTTTTTTTAACTGTGCCATTAGGCGTGTTTTTAGGGTCACAATTTGGTTTATTAGTTGGCTGGCTTGATAGTGAGCTAGTAGGCCCTAATAAGTTTATATATTATGGTGCACCTTATCTTTATTTAGCGGTGCCAAGTTTACTGGTACTTTCGGCTATTTTTAATAGTGTAGCGGTTTATTTTAAAACCATGATGGCGGTTTATGTAACAGCTGTTGTGATTTTTATAGCCTATCAAATAGCCGGCGTTTATTTTGATGATTTAGCATTTAGAAATATTGTTGTTTACGCCGACCCATTTGGCTCAGGTTCTTTAATTGACTTAACGCGTTATTGGATTGTGAATGATAAAAACACAAAGGTATTAACGCTTTCTGGTGACTTTTTAGCTAACCGTATATTGTGGGTGGCAATCAGTGTTGCAATGTTTTTTGGCCTCGGAAAGTTAGGTAATCGCGTAGTCACTAAAAAACAGAAAAAGCAATTTGCTGTCTCTACGTTTGTAAAAAATAAACAAGCAGCACTTATTAGCAGCGCTAAAAATTACAAGTCAAAAGGGGTAAATACGAAATCGCAATTAGTAATGCGCAGCTTATTTGAACTTAAGCAAGTTATATTAAGTGCCCCTTTTATGATTTTAGCGGGTGTCAGTATTACTATGTTACTCGCACCACTTTTTGCACCTATTGGCGCATATGGCACAACGGATTGGCCGCTCACACAAAACATGGTGGGCATAATTCAAAACTCCTCCGCTTTGTTTATGTTTATCATTATTGCTTATTACAGCGCAGAGCTGGTTTGGCGAGAACGCCACAGTGGTATGGGTGATATTGTTGATAGCTTCCCGGTGCATAACAGTGTGTTTTGGGTATCTAAAATTGTTGCGTTAATCACTGCAGTTTGTGGTCTTTATTTAGTGGGCATGATGTTTACCATTGCAGTGCAACTGTTTAAGGGGCAATTTAACCTAGAGCTTGGCCAGTACTTATTTAGGTTGGGTTACCTTACATTACTGCCTTTAATTATGATGGCTATATTGGCGTTCTTTTTACAAATAATTAGCCCTAATAAATACATAGGTATGGGTTTATTTATTCTGTATTACATTGCTCAAATGGTAATGGGTGCTTACGGGTTTGAGCATCATATGTATCATTTTTCTCAAAGCAGTAGCGTACCGTATTCTGATATAAATGGTTATGGACATTTTTTACAAGGCGCGCATTGGTATACCCTATATTGGGGGGCATTGAGTGTGTTTTTAGCTATTGTAGGGTTTGCTTTATGGCATCGCGGCCCGTCGCAAACATTGCGTACTCGTTTATCTTTAGTACGTTACAACATGTCTTTAAAAGGCCAGATTGCAGCCGTTATAAGTTTATTGGTATTTGTGGGCGCGGGTTATAACATTTATTACAACACCCGTGTAATCAACGAGTTTGTAACAAGTGATGATAACGAAGCGCTACAAGTAAGGTATGAGCAAGAGTTTTCACAATACAAAGACTTGCCACGGCCTATAATAACTGATGTTGATTTAAACATTGATATTTATCCTAAAAAGCGTGCTTTAAATGCCGTGGCTAAAATTAAGTTTACCAATACCGCAAACGAGCCAATAACCCGTGTGTTAATCAACGAGCCTAGCCAATCTAAAGCTGGGATGTAAAAATGGCGGGCGGAAAAATAGTAGAGCGTTTAACCGATTTTGGCATGGTATGGTTTGAGTTTGAACAACCGCTAATGCCCAATGAAGTGCGAGAAGGCGAGCTCTCAGTTTCTCGTGAACACGACGGTTTTGTTGATAGAAGATCTGATACTCAACTCGTGCACAACGGTACATTTGTAAATAATGGAGAATTATTACCAAATTTTGGTTATCAAAAGTATTTTCAAATTGCTGACAAGTATGAGCGCCGTAAGCACGAGTTACCTGAACTTGAGCTCGCACATAAACTAGAAGACAGCCGTTATTATACGCAAAATGAGTTTGGGCCTGCTAATGGGTTTATAAACTATAAGGCAACGGTAACCACCGATGAGTCACAATTTGTTATTACACCAGGTTACTTAAAAAGTGAGAGTGTAAAAGATGGACGCCGCACCTTTGTTTATGAAATGGATGCTCCAATTATAAACTTTTACTCTGTGCTTTCGGCAGAGCTTGAAAGTAAAAAGGTTGAGCATAATGGGGTAAATATTGAGGTGTACTACCACAAAGATCATGCATGGAATGTTGACCGCATGATTGAGTCAGTTCAAGACTCAATAGATTACTACACACAAGCCTTTGGCCCGTATCAGCATAAGCAGTTACGTATTATTGAGTTTCCTAAGTATCGCTCGTTTGCGCAAAGTTTTGCCAATACGGTACCTTACTCAGAAAGTATTGGTTTTATTACAGACCTAAGAGATGAGAGTAAAGTTGACCTACCTTACTATGTAACCGCACATGAAGTTGCGCACCAATGGTGGGGGCATCAAGTATCAGGGGCTAATGTAGAGGGTAGTGCTGTTATTTCTGAAACACTTTCCCAGTACAGTGCGCTTATGGTGCTAAAAAAACGCTTTGGCGCCGAGAAGCTCCGTAAATTCTTAAAGTACGAGTTAGATAAATACTTAATGGGCCATACTGGCGAAGCCTTTGAAGAAATGCCACTATATAAAACGCAGGCTCAACAATACCTTCATTACAATAAAGGCTCAGTTGCGATGATGGCGATTTATGATCGTTTAGGTGAAGTACGCTTAAATGCAGCACTTAAAGCGTTTTTGAATGAGTTTAAATATCAATCAACGCCATATCCAACCACACTTGATTTACTTAGTTATTTAAAGCGAGATGCAACACAAGCTGAACAACGTTTTATTGATGATCAGTTTAAATATATAACGCTTTATGAGCTTGAAATGAAAGAAGTGTCGGTTACAGATGATGTTGATGGCGAAGGTTTTTATACAGTAACACTGAGCGTTGAAGCAACTAAGCAGCATGCCGATGGACAAGGTGAAGAAACTGAGCAGCCGCTCGATGAGCTAATTGATATTGCATTGTTTAGCGACGACTCTGAAAACTTACTCGCTGAAGACTTTGTTATTTACTCGAAAAAGCATCAAATAGTATCTGGTACCAATACTATTGAGCTAAAAGTAAAAGAAAAACCATTATTTGCGGGGGTTGATCCTTACATTAAGCTGGTCGATAAAGACAGTAAAAACAACTTAACTAAGTTTTAAAGTCTATTTATTTACTAAGGACTTAAACTGACTACTTTAAAGGCCGCATTTATGCGGCCTTTATGTGTAATAAACTGTATAAAACTTCATAGCGTTTCTACATATTCCCCACAGCTTTTTACGCTAATATTTTATGTTCTCTTATAAAGTTACCTTACTGGTATTTAGTTTATAAGGAAGAGTATGAAACCATTAATCATAGGGGCGATAGCATTAAGCCTCAGTGCTTGTTCTGCGGTAACCATTCAGCCACGGGCAACAGCAAAAATAACGAGCCAAGCTAATTACGAAGATAGCCGCCCATTTTATTTATGGGGATTAGTGGGTGAGCAGCGGGTAGACGTAAAACAAATATGTTCAAATACACCGGTTATTCAAATGCAGTCACAGCAAACGTTTAGTGATGGAGCGCTGAGTTTAATTACGCTTGGAATATACTCGCCTCATACCATTAAAGTGTGGTGCCAAGAGCAAGTACTAGGGGAGACATTATGAGCATCAAGCTATTTGCAGCCGGTTGCACACTGATTATTTTAACGGGGTGTACAAATATTTACTTTGATAACGGTATGCAGAGCAAAGTAAGCAATAAGACGCTAAAAAGTTCACAGTGGCATCATAATTTTGCACTTGCGTTGTACGAGGGATCAGATCCGTTAGATTTAACAAAACATTGCCCACAAGGGGAGTGGCAAAGCGTTCATACGTATAAATCGTTTACTAATGGTTTAGCTGAGGTGGTTGTGAATCAAATTGGCCCAGCTTGGTACCCTAAAACAGTAGAAGTACAATGTAATAAGGTACCATTTAAAGCAAAACAGCTATAAAACAAGAAAAGGGCCAAAAGGCCCTTCATGTCGCAGCAAGTAACACATTCTTTCTTATAAATTAAAGTCTACAGAATAAGCAACGTAAGCTTTAATATCTGAGTCATCCATATCTGTATCAGATAAACCAAAAGTGAACCCATCTTTCGAAATTGATACACCGTAATCTAAGATATTATCATCGCCAATAAAGTCACCTGAGTAGTGGCCTAAGTGAAGTGCCATTTCAGTGCCGTTACTGCCAACAGCAAAACCGTAGTCAGCTGTCAGGTAAAGTGAATCACCAAAGTCTGTACCATCACCACTTGCAGCTGATGTTGCAAGTACTGAAGCACCAAATGTAAAGCCTTCAACACTGATGCTACCGTAAATTTCAGAGAAATCGGCGTCAGCTTCAGAAGCGGCATCTGGGTAAGCGTAATAAATATAGCCAACATCGTAGCTAACGCTTTCGTTAATGTCGCCACCAAAGCCTGCATATAAATCAAGCTCATAGGTCATTTCATCTGCCCACGATGCATTTGAAGCCCAAGTACCTGCATAAAAGCCCGATTCATTGGCGTAATCAATACCGCCTGAAATAGCTGCATCGCCCCCAGTTTGCTCTTGACCACGCCATAAGTAGTTTGATGTTGCCGCTGCGTTTGCTGTTACTTCAGCATGTACGGCTGTTGACGTTAAAGATGTTGCGCCCATTAATGCTATAGCACTTATAGCGATGGTTTTTTTTAGTTTTAGCATGTCCATTTCCCGTTATATGATTTTTTGCTCGCCAAGGTTTTTATTATGTATTCGGAACCTTTAGGCTGACGGCTTTTTATTGTTTAACTAACGGGATAATTGCACTGTATGTGCCAGCTTCATTATTTTTTATTAAAAATTATTTTTTATATATTAAAAACATGAGCTTGCATTTTATAGATTGAGAAGAGATATGGCATGTAGGAAGACGTTGCGCACACCGCTGGTGCATAAATTAACCTAGCCGCACCATATAAGTACGGCTAAATTAGAAGTTTTTATCCAAATATAGTGCGCATAAGGCTAATTGTTTCGTTTACACTACGACCTTTTTGAACTTCACTCACAATTGAATCGCGCTTACTGCGAATGTGCTCAGGAATATCGTCAGCAGCAAGTGCGCGGTCTACTAAAATTTCTGCAGACTCTTTACCTCTACGCTGAGTTTTACCTGTCGTAGTTGTAGTTCGTTTAGGCTTACTTAACAGTTTGATGTAGTTAGAGTTATCTGGTGTTTTAGCATCAGCATAGTGAAATAAACATGGGATTAGCGCTTTAATAGCAACTAATTGTTCTTCTAACTCATTACTAGGTTTAGCCATTTTGTACCATGACATAGCTTGAATACCTTTTACAATATCTTGCCAGTAACGCTCAAAATCACTATTTTTAAGTTTAGAAACACCAAGGGCACCGCATAATGCATCTAACCGATTGTTTGTGATCGGAGTAAATATATCAGGGCGACGCATTGCAAGCAGTCGTGTTGCAGGCGCAAGTGTTGGTTTTTCATTATTGTCGGTGAATATTTTTGAATAAGCAGCAACAAATTGTTGATATTCGTATTGAGTAATGTCACCTTCAAGTGGAATATTTACTAGTGCATCGTCAAAGGCACCTGGTAAATCGCCAAGCATTTGATGAAAGCTCTTCGCACTTTTTGTTGATGCAAACCATTCAACGTCAAAGTTGTATGTGCTTGGATCAAGTGATGCCATGTGCTTACCGCTAAACGCAAGTAAATCTTCAGGAATCATATCTTTAAGAGATTGTTCACGAATGCTCTTAATGTAGTCTACTAAGCGAAGCTGTTCATCAAGAGCAATAACGTCTTTGTGTTGTTCTACAAATACACTTACTACAGGCCACGGAGCAATACGTAAAGTTTTAACCTGTAAAAAGCTGATAGCTGAAATAAGCTGATCGTGTAGCTTCTTAAGTACTGGTAATTGCTGCGGCTCTAGTAAATCGTAGTTCATACGATCTCTGCTTGCACTTAGCAATTCGTAACACCAAGGTAAAAAATCATCAGGGTGGTTTTCTACTTTCACGGCCATAAGGTTAAGGCTTAATTCTGAAGATTGCTTCAGAATGTTCTGATAGATTTGATTTTCTTGTTCGCCTAGCGTCATTTTTGACGGTGAAATTAGCAGTTTTTTCATGCCTTGTAGAATCTCCGGTTTAGATATATATTTTTTTGCTGGTCTATTTTAGCGCAATTACGCTAATAACAACAGCGCTGTCCTCCATACGTTGTAATTGAAGTAGCTAAATCGGCGTTTTTGCTAATAGAATGAGGCCAACGTTTTAACATGTATCAATCATTTTTATCTAGTACAAAGAGACTTTCAACTGAGGTATTAAAATGCTTTGCTATTTTTAGAGCAATTATTACTGAAGGGGTAAATCGTGCCGTTTCTACTGTACTAATAGTCTTACGTGAAACCGCAATTAGATCAGCCAAGTCTTGTTGAGAAAGGCCTGCTTCTTTGCGGTATTTTGCAATTTTATTTTGCACTTTTGCTCCTAATCTTTGCTTTGCCAAAGAATTGATACGCCGTATATTAAACTCATTACAGCAAGGTAAAATGTAGCCATCATGCTGTGAGATACTTCTAAAGCAAGAGTATCGGAGAGTAAGTACACGCCACCCATACTAAAAAGTAAGCCAAGCACGACATGTTTATAGGCAATAGTGTCGATGGTATTTAAATACTCATCTTTATATGTAAGGTGGTATTTCATTCTCCATGTAAACCCGCCTCTGATCACAAACATAAAGAATGAACCTAAAAAAGCAGCAGTTCCTAAAAACAATAGTGGGGCTGATGTATGATTAAGCATTGGGTAAACACTAATGATTAATAAAGTGACCCCCATGAATAATGAAATCCATGCATTTTGGCCCATAAATTTTTCTTCACTTTTAATATCGTAATTAGACATAGCTCATTTCCTTTTAAAATTTTTACAATATGTAACCTATAGGTATCAATGTAACCTTAAGGTTTCATTGGGTCAATATTTATTTGTAACCTAAAGGTATCAAAATGTTTCAGGGGCGATTCAGGATAGGAATGTAATATCTAATAAAAAGCTTTTTTATCAGAACGACAATGATTTTAAGGCTAACACTCGCTATGATAAGAACATTATTTGCACGTTTGAAAGGACGATCATGAAAACCTTACTTAAAATTGTAGGTGTAATACTTTTACTATGTATAGCACTAATTGTTGCCGCACCGTTTCTAATCCCTACTGATACTATTTTTAACAAAGTTTCAGAACAGGTAGAACAAACAACTGGGCGCACTCTTACCATTAAAGGTGATAAAACACTTAGCGTATTCCCTGCATTAAAGTTAGAACTTAACGACGTGCATTTTGCAAATATGGAATCAGGTTCGCGCGCCGATATGGCGAGTATGAAACAGCTTGCTGTACACATACCTTGGTTTTCATTATTTGGTGGTGAGTTTAAATTAGATAAGTTTGTTATAAACGAACCAAATATCCTATTAGAAACCGACAAAAATGGTAAAGCCAATTGGCAGTTGTTTGATGCAGTTGCAGAGCAACCAAAAGAGCAGAGCCAATCAGGTGAAGCGATTAAGCTTCCAGATAACTTTGATATTGAGTTAGGTGAAGTTGCTATTTATGGCGGCACATTTACTTATCTAGATGGTCAAACAGGTGCCAAACAACAAATTAGCGATTTAGAACTCGCTATTTTACTTCCTTCACTTCGTAAAACATTAGAAGTAAAAGGGGGTATTACTTATATGCAAGAGCGTTTTGATCTTGATATAAAATTAGATACTCCTGCTAAAGCAATTGAAGGTGCTACTTTTAATGTTAAACAAACCTTAGATTCTCGTTTAGTTGATTTAACGTTCGAAGGGAGCATAGCTAAGCAAGGCCAAGATATTAAAGGTCAGTTAGCACTAAGCGGTGAGTCTGTTAAAAGTATTGCAAAATGGCAAGGTGTAGAGCTAGACGCTAAAGACAATGCATTTAACGGATTTAGTGTAAACGGTAAAATGCACCTACTAGGTGAGAAATTTAATCTAGAAGATTTAGTTGCGACGTTAGACGCATTAGAAATAAAAGGTAAGAGCGAGCTTAACCTAGGTAAGCGTTTAGCAGTAAATGCTGATATTGATTTAGGTATGCTTGACTTAAACCCGTATCTACCTGAAGCAGTGGCAAAACAAGAAGAGCCAGAAGAGCAAGAAGATAAACCTGCAGAGCCAATAGTATGGGATGACACTAAAATTGATTTAAGTGCATTAAATTCACTAGATGCAAATGTAGTGATTCGTTCAAGTGGATTAAAAGCAAATGATATTAAATTAGGCGCAAATCAATTTACTGTTGCTTTAAAAAATAGCGTTGCAAAACTAAGCCTAGATAGCTTTTCTGCTTATGAAGGGTCAGGTAAAGGCGTTATCAATGTAAACGCACAGCAAGTACCTTATAAAATATCAACTAACTTTGACTTAGCTGGAATAGATGCACAGCCTTTATTAACGGATGCGGCAGGTTTTGACAAGCTAATGGGTAAGGGGTCTTTAAATTGGAACCTAAACACAACTGGCCAAAGTCAAAAGTCGTTTATTGGTGCGCTTAATGGAAAGCTTGGATTTGAGTTTGCTGATGGAGCTGTAAAAGGTGCGAATATAGCTGAGATGGTTCGTAAAGGTAAGGAACTCATTTCAGGTAACTTTGGTGCTGCATCTGAAGGGCTTGATACCGGATTTGAAGAATCTGAGCAAACAGATTTTTCAGCATTAACTGGAAGTTTTAACTTTACTAATGGCGTTGGCAAAAATACCGACCTATCACTTATCAGCCCACTTATTAGAATATCAGGTGAAGGCGACGTTGATTTACCGCAAACAACGGTCAACTATCGTTTGGTTACAGGTATAGTTGGATCTATCGAAGGTCAGGGAACTACCGATGACAGCACTGGCTTTAAAATACCACTACGTATAAAAGGGCCTTTCCACGATGTAGGTATAAAGCTAGATGTTGGTGATGCGCTCAAAGATGAAGCTAAGCAGAAGGTCGATGAGGCAAAAGAAAAAGCCAAAGACAAAGCAAAAGATAAAATTAAAGATAAATTAAAAGGTTTATTTGGTTAATTTATTACACTTTAAACAAACAAGGCACATTACAGGTGCCTTGTTTGTTTTGTAACCACCTGTAAAATAGCTACATAGCCGTAATTACTCAGCTTTAATTTCCCATCACTCCAAATTAATTAAAAAATAACCTATCGCTACCCCCTCAATGCTGGTACAATTGCCCGCCCTTAAGAGACAACTCGTTTGTTTTTGAGTGGGATTTAATCGAAATGTCTTGATTTTAAACAAATTTAAGACACGTTGTAATTACTACACCGGAGGTCATTAACATGATCCAAATGCAAACTCAGCTGGAAGTTGCTGATAACAGCGGCGCTCGCAAAGTGCAGTGTATAAAAGTCCTTGGTGGTTCTCACCGTCGCTACGCAGCGATTGGCGACATCATTAAAGTTTCTGTAAAAGAAGCTATTCCTCGCGGTAAAGTGAAGAAAGGTGATGTTAAAAACGCGGTAGTTGTGCGTACCAGAAAAGGTGTTCGCCGTCCAGATGGTTCTCTGATCCGTTTTGACAGCAACGCTGCTGTTATCTTAAATGATAACTTACAGCCAATTGGTACACGTATTTTCGGCCCTGTGACTCGCGAACTTCGTAATGATAAGTTCATGAAAATCGTTTCACTAGCCCCAGAAGTACTGTAAGGAGCCAATCATGGCAGCAAAAATACGTCGTGATGACGAAGTAATCGTACTAGCAGGTAAAGACAAAGGTAAGCGCGGAAAAGTGCTTTCAGTTGTTACTGAATCTGGTCGAATCTTTGTCGAAGGCATAAACTTGATCAAGAAACACCAAAAGCCGGTTCCACAATTGAACCAAGCTGGCGGCATTGTTGAGAAAGAAGCATCTATGGATGCATCAAACGTTGCGATCTTCAACTCGGAAACGAGTAAAGCTGATCGTGTAGGTTTCAAGATTGAAGATGGTAAGAAATTACGTATCTTTAAATCTACTGGTAAAACTATCTAATAGTTGGAGTAGAATGATGGCGAAACTGCATGAAGTATATAAAGACAAAGTAGTTGCTGAACTTCAAGAGAAGTTTGGTTTCAGCTCTGTCATGCAAGTCCCTCAGATCGAAAAGATCACATTGAATATGGGCGTGGGCGAAGCCCTAGCTGACAAGAAGATTTTAGATAACGCAGTAGCGGATCTAGCAGCAATCTCTGGTCAGAAACCTTTAATCACTAAAGCACGCAAATCTGTTGCTGGCTTTAAAGTGCGTGAAGGCTACCCGATTGGTTGTAAAGTAACCCTACGCGGCGAGCGTATGTGGGACTTTTTTGAGCGTTTGGTATCAATCGCTATCCCACGTATTCGTGACTTCCGTGGCGTAAGTGCAAAGTCTTTTGATGGACGTGGCAACTACAGCATGGGCGTACGTGAACAAATCATCTTCCCAGAAATCGATTACGATAAAGTAGACCGTGTACGCGGTATGGATATTACTATCACTACTTCTGCGAAATCTGATGAGGAAGGCCGTGCGTTGTTAGAAGCGTTTAACTTCCCATTTAAGAAATAAGGGTAGGGTTATGGCAAAGAATTCTATGAAAGCGCGCGAAGCAAAGCGCACAAAACTAGTTGCTCAGTACGCTGAAAAGCGCGCTGCACTAAAAGCTATCATCAGTGATGTTAACACATCTGAAGATGATCGTTGGGACGCGGTACTTAAGCTACAAGCTTTACCACGTGATTCTAGCCCTGCACGTCAACGTAATCGTTGTAACATTACGGGCCGCCCACATGGTTTCCTTCGCAAATTCGGCATGAGCCGTATTAAAGTTCGCGAAGCAGCTATGCGCGGTGAAATTCCTGGCCTTAAAAAGGCTAGCTGGTAATAGAATCATGGGAGTAAGACTATGAGCTTGCAAGATCCTATCGCGGATTTGTTCACACGAATTCGTAACGGTCAATCAGCGAAGAAAGTATCTGTAACGATGCCAACTTCAAAGCTGAAAGTAGCATTAGCTAAAGTACTAAAAGACGAAGGTTATATCGTAGATTTCGCTGTTAACGGCGAAACTAAACCTGAGCTTTCTATCGAGTTGAAGTACTTCGAAGGCAAAGCTGTAATTGAAAATATCCAGCGTGTAAGTCGCCCTGGTTTACGTATCTATAAGAAACGTGACCAATTACCTAAGGTAATGGGTGGTCTTGGTATCGCTATCGTATCAACTTCTAAAGGCCTAATGACAGACCGCGCAGCACGTAGTGCTGGTGTTGGTGGTGAAATCATTGGTTTTGTAGCTTAATCGGAGGGGAACTATGTCTCGCATAGCAAAGGCACCAATTACTGTTCCTGCCGGTGTAGAAGTTACATTAAAAGGCCAGGAAATCACAGTTAAAGGCAAAAACGGTGAACTTACTCGTACAATCAACAACGCTGTTGAAGTACAAGTTAATGACAACGTTATTACTACTTTACCTCGTGATGGCGTAGCTAATGCATGGGCTCAAGCAGGTACTGCTCGCGCTCTAATCAACAACATGGTTGTTGGTACGCATGAAGGTTACGAGAAGAAACTTCAGTTAGTAGGCGTGGGTTACCGTGCTGCAGCGAAGGGTAAAACATTAGATTTAACTCTTGGCTTCTCACACCCAGTTAATTTCGCAGTTCCTGAAGGAATTACGATTGAAACTCCAAGCCAAACAGAAGTTCTAGTTAAGGGCGTAGACAAGCAGTTAGTTGGTCAAACAGCTGCTAACATTCGTGCATACCGTAAACCTGAGCCTTATAAAGGTAAGGGTGTTCGTTATTCAGATGAGAATGTACGCCGTAAAGAGGCTAAGAAGAAGTAAGGTAAGACGATGGATAAAAAAACAGCTCGTCTACGTCGTGCTAAACGCACTCGTAGAAATTATATTGAACAAGGCACAACGCGTCTTGTTATCCACCGCACGCCACGTCACATATACGCTCAAGTTGTAAATGCTGAGGGTAATGTACTGGCTGCTGCTTCTACTGTTGAAAAGGCTATTAGCGAAACAGTTAAAGGCACCGGTAACGTTGAAGCTGCGCAAGCAGTTGGCAAAGCGGTTGCTGAACGTGCGGCTGACAAAGGCATCGAAAAGATTGCTTTTGATCGCAGTGGCTTTAAATATCACGGCCGTGTGAAGGCGCTAGCTGATGCTGCGCGTGAAGCCGGTTTGCAATTCTAGGAGTAGACTATGGCTAACGTAGAAGCAAAGCAACAACAGCCTGATCTAGCTGAAAAGCTAATCGCGGTGAACCGTGTGTCTAAAGTAGTTAAAGGTGGTCGTATCTTTAGCTTTACTGCACTAACTGTAGTTGGTGACGGCGCAGGTAAAGTAGGTTTTGGTTATGGTAAAGCACGTGAAGTTCCAGCTGCTATTCAAAAAGCAATGGAAAAAGCACGTCGCAACATGATCAATGTAGACCTAAATGGCAATACATTACAGCATCCTGTTAAGGGACGTCATGCTGGCTCACTAGTGTTCATGAAACCAGCCTCTGAAGGTACTGGTATCATCGCAGGTGGTGCTATGCGTGCAGTACTAGAAGTGACTGGTGTTCAGAACGTACTTTCTAAATGTTACGGTTCTACTAACCCAATCAACGTAGTACGTGCAACGATTTCGGCTCTTGAGAATATGAATTCTCCACAGTCAATCGCTGCAAAACGTGGCCTTCGCGTAGACGAAATACTGGGGTAACCATGGCAAATCAAACTGTAAAAGTAACACAAGTAAAAAGCTCTATCGGTCGTTTACCGAAACATAAAGCTACATTACGCGGTCTTGGTTTACGTCGTATCAACCACACTGTTGAGTTAGAAGACACAGCATGTGTACGTGGTATGATAAACAAGGTTTCTTACATGGTTAAGGTAGAGGGTTAATTCGATGCATTTGAATACACTTTCACCTGCTGCAGGTTCAAAAACTGCTCCAAAACGTGTTGGTCGTGGTATCGGTTCTGGTCTAGGTAAGACTGGTGGTCGTGGTCACAAAGGTCAAAAATCACGTTCTGGCGGCAAAGTACGCGTTGGTTTTGAAGGCGGTCAAATGCCTATGCAACGTCGTCTGCCTAAATTTGGTTTTACTTCTCGCAAATCTTTAGTATCTGCAGAAATAAACCTTTTTGAAATCGCTAAAGTTGAAGGCGATGTGGTAGACCTAAGCGCGTTACAAGCAGCTGGTCTAGTTAAAAAGAACGTTCTTTTCGTTAAAGTTGTTAAATCTGGCGAAGTTTCACGCGCTGTTACCGTTAAAGGCCTTAAAGCCTCTAAAGGTGCTCGCGAAGCTATTGAAGCTGCCGGAGGCAAGGTAGAAGACTAAGGAAGTACTAATGGCTAAACCAGGTCAAGATACAAAAAGTGCACAAGGTGGACTTTCGGAATTGAAGCGCCGATTACTCTTCGTATTGGGTGCTATCATAATTTACCGTCTAGGTTCATTTGTGCCGATCCCTGGGATTGACGCCGCTGTACTTGCCGATTTCTTCGAGCAACAAAAGGGCACCATTGTTGAAATGTTCAACATGTTCAGTGGTGGTGCACTTGAGCGAGCTTCAGTGTTAGCACTGGGTATTATGCCGTATATCTCGGCTTCGATTATTACGCAACTATTAACGCATATGTATCCTCCGTTTATAGAGCTTAAGAAAGAAGGTGAGCAAGGGCGTAAAAAAATTAGCCAGTACACACGCTATGGCACGCTTGTGCTAGCTACTATTCAATCAATCGGTATTGCTACTAGCTTACCGGGCATGATGGAGGGGTTAGTTGTTAACCCTGGTATGGGTTTCTATTTCACCGCTGTGGTGAGTTTAGTTACTGGTACTATGTTCCTTATGTGGTTGGGTGAACAAATAACAGAGCGTGGTATCGGTAACGGTATCTCTGTTCTAATATTTGTTGGTATTGTAGCTAACTTGCCGTCTGCTATTGGTTCGACAGTCGAAATGGCGCGCCAAGGTGATTTGAATGTTTTTGTACTGTTGATGGTTGCGGTAATCGTATTCGCTGTTACTTATCTTGTAGTGTTTTTCGAACGTGGACAACGTCGTATTGTTGTTAACTACGCTAAACGCCAACAAGGTCGTCAAGTATTTGCTGCCCAAAGCACGCATTTACCACTAAAAGTAAATATGGCGGGTGTTATTCCACCAATCTTCGCTAGCAGTATAATTCTGTTCCCTGGTACAATTGCTAGCTGGTTCGGCCAAGGTGAAGGTCCAGTCGCTGATGTATTACAAGCTGTTGCTACTACGTTGACTCCAGGTCAACCGTTGTACTCGCTTGTTTTAGCTGCGGCTATTATCTTCTTCTGCTTTTTCTACACAGCGTTGGTTTTTAACCCACGTGAAACAGCAGATAACCTTAAGAAATCTGGCGCATTTATCCCAGGTATTCGTCCAGGTGAGCAGACATCTAAATACATTGATAAAGTGATGACACGCCTGACATTGGCAGGTGCTTTGTATATAACCTTTATCTGTCTGGTGCCTGAATTCATGACGATGGCGTGGCAAACGCCATTCTACTTCGGCGGTACATCAGTTTTGATTATCGTTGTAGTAATCATGGACTTTATGGCACAAGTACAGACTCACCTGATGTCTCATCAGTATGATTCTGTGCTGAAAAAAGCGAACCTTAAAGGCTACGGTCGATAAGGTCAGTTTACGGAGTTGAGCAATGAAAGTACGTGCTTCCGTTAAGAAAATATGCCGTAACTGTAAAGTTATTAAACGTGCTGGTGTAGTACGCGTAATTTGCAGTGAGCCTAAGCATAAGCAAAGGCAAGGCTAAGTAAACAGTCGTGCAGGCTGAGTTTTCTCGGCCTGTGTTTTTAGTAGTGATTTGGTCTTCGTTTGAGTATCCTTACGGGCTTTTCAAACTTTTGATTACCAAATTCGAATATAGGAGATGTGTTAGTGGCCCGTATTGCTGGCATTAACGTCCCTGATCATAAACATGCAGTTATTGGTTTAACAGCTATTTATGGCATAGGTAAGACTCGCTCTAAGGCTATCTTAGAAGCGACTGGTATCGCCGAAACCACAAAAATCGGTGAACTTTCAGACGAAATTCTTGACGTACTGCGTGATGCAGTTGGCAAGTACACTGTTGAAGGTGATCTTCGTCGTGAAGTTACTTTAAATATCAAGCGCCTAATGGACCTTGGTTGTTATCGTGGCCTACGTCACCGTCGCTCTTTACCACTACGTGGTCAAAGAACTAAGACTAACGCGCGCACCCGTAAGGGTCCTCGTAAGCCTATTAAGCGATAAGGGGATAGTATTATGGCTAAGACACCAATTCGTCGTAAAAAGGTTAAAAAACAAGTTGCTGATGGTATGGCTCATGTTCATGCGTCTTTCAACAACACTATTGTAACGATTACCGACCGTCAAGGTAATGCACTATCATGGGCTACTGCCGGTGGTTCAGGTTTCCGTGGTTCACGTAAATCTACACCATTTGCTGCTCAGGTTGCTGCAGAGCGTGCAGGTACTGCTGCTCAAGAATACGGTTTAAAAAATCTAGAAGTTTTCATTAAAGGTCCAGGTCCAGGTCGTGAATCTGCTGTACGTGCTTTGAATGCTGCTGGTTACCGTATTACCAACATTACTGACGTGACGCCAATACCACATAATGGTTGTCGTCCACCGAAGAAACGTCGCGTTTAACAATAGGTTAGGAGAAATAACATGGCAAGATATTTGGGCCCTAAGCTCAAGCTGAGTCGTCGTGAAGGTACTGACCTGTTCCTTAAGAGCGGCGTAAGAGCTATCGACTCTAAGTGTAAACTTGAGACTGCACCTGGTCAGCACGGCGCTCGTAAAGGTCGCTTATCTGATTACGGTTTACAATTACGTGAAAAGCAAAAAGTACGTCGTATCTACGGTGTATTAGAAAAGCAATTCCGTAACTACTACAAAGAAGCTGCTCGCCTTAAAGGCAACACAGGTGAAAACTTGTTACAGCTTTTAGAGCAACGTTTAGACAATGTTGTATATCGCATGGGTTTTGCTAGCACACGTGCAGAAGCACGTCAGTTAGTAAGCCATAAAGCGATTTTAGTTAATGGTCGTGTTGTGAACATTCCTTCATACGTAATTACTCCAGAAGATACTGTTGTAATCCGTGAGAAGTCTAAGACGCAAGCACGTATTATCGCTGCTCTAGAGTTGGCTGAGCAACGTGAAAAGCCGACTTGGGTTGAAGTTGACGGTAAGAAATTGGAAGGCAGCTTTAAGCGTCTACCTGAGCGTTCAGACCTGTCTGCGGACATTAATGAACAACTAATCGTCGAACTTTACTCTAAGTAAAGTTAAGAGTTAAGAGAGGATAAAATGCAGGGTTCTGTTACAGAATTTCTAAAACCAAGGTTAGTCGACATCGACGCTATCAACCCAACGCGTTCTAAAATAGTTTTAGAACCATTAGAGCGTGGCTTTGGCCATACTCTGGGTAATGCTTTACGCCGTATATTACTTTCATCTATGCCTGGATGTGCAGTAACTGAAGTTGAAATCGACGGTGTATTACATGAGTACAGCGCGAAAGAAGGCGTTCAAGAAGACATCATTGAAATACTATTAAACCTTAAAGGTTTAGCAGTAACGTTAGAAGGCAAAGATGAAGTTTTTCTGACCCTGACTAAATCTGGTGTAGGCCCTGTTACTGCGGCTGATATTCAGCACGATGGCGATGTAACAATTGCTAATCCAGATCACGTTATTTGTAATTTAACTACAAATAACAGCGAGATCAGCATGCGTATTCGTGTTGAACGTGGTCGTGGTTATGTGCCGGCATCTAGTCGTTTATCCTCTGATGACGATGAGCGTCCAATTGGTAGATTGTTGCTTGATGCATCATTTAGCCCAGTTGAACGTATTGCGTACTCGGTTGAATCAGCTCGAGTTGAGCAACGTACAGATTTAGACAAGTTAATCATTGATATGGAAACAAACGGCACTTTAGATCCAGAAGAAGCGATCCGCCGTGCGTCTACTATCTTAGCTGAGCAATTAGATGCATTCGTAGATTTACGTGATGTAACTGAGCCAGAAGAGAAAGAAGAGAAGCCAGAATTCGATCCTATTCTACTTCGTCCAGTTGATGATCTTGAATTAACAGTACGCTCAGCAAATTGTTTGAAAGCCGAGCAAATTCAATATATCGGTGATTTAGTTCAGCGCACTGAAGTTGAGCTTCTTAAAACGCCTAATTTAGGTAAGAAGTCTCTAACTGAAATTAAAGACGTGCTAGCTTCACGTGGACTTTCTCTAGGCATGCGCCTAGAAAATTGGCCACCTGCAAGCTTAGCTGAATAATCTAAATCACTATATTAGTTTAGTTAGAAGGATAGGGTCATGCGCCATCGTAAGAGTGGTCGTCAATTAAACCGTAACAGTAGCCATCGTAAAGCGATGTTTAGCAATATGGCAGGTTCTTTGGTGAAACATGAAATCATCAAAACTACTTTGCCAAAAGCGAAAGAGTTACGTCGTGTAATTGAACCTTTAATCACACTGGCTAAGACTGACAGTGTAGCAAATCGCCGTTTAGCGTTTGCTCGCACGCGTGATAATGAAGTTGTTGGTAAATTATTCAGTGAAATCGGTCCACGTAATGCGGATCGTCCAGGTGGTTACACTCGTATTCTTAAGTGTGGCTTCCGTACTGGTGATAATGCACCAATGGCTTATATTGAACTAGTTGGTCGCCCAGCGACTAGCGAAGCAGTTCAAGAAGACGCACAGTCTGCAGAGTAAGTCTTAAAGAAACCTAAAAGCCGAGCTTATGCTCGGCTTTTTCTTGCCTAAAATTTGCCAAACTATATGAACCAGTAATTACCTTCTATTATGTGCATCGACTCATAGATTCTGAATCGATAGGTTGTTTTTACAGTTATTTTAATAGCTCTGCCTAGTTACCCTTTACTTACCATCGATCCAAAATAGCCTATCCGGTTTTAGTTAAAGAGCATTTTTACTTTATATAGTGATTTACAGTTATTAATAATAGAACTTCGAATTTAACTGCCATTAAGTAATCCCTAACGAAGTTTTTATTGATTAGAGCTGATCAGAAGATATAAGGGTCGCTCTCTTATCTATATACCGGTACTAAGAACCTCATAGAAAAGCTAACCATTGGGGCCTTAGTAAATTCACTTCTCAAATAAAAATATAGCCCAATGAATTTAAATCTCAGCTTTTGACTATTTCAAATGATTTTAGTAACACGACTCTTAACTTATTGGTTGGCTTTTTCAGCATTGATGATCCAAATATGCCTCTACTGATCACTAGTTACCATAACTTTGACTTTAAATAGCTCTATAAACTCCTCAATACAGGTGGTTTAGTTGTGTTTTTGAGCGTTTAGCTCAAATACTCAGCGAACAGCACATTATTTCAAGTTTTCTTCAAAAAAGGGTTGATCTGTTTTCGGATCTCCCTATAATGCGACCCCACTGAGACGGGATATGGCGACGCGCAGCGGAAGAAGCATAGCGAGGCACGAACTACTCAGAGAGTTAAATAAAACTTCGGTTTT
>NZ_WTKZ01000035.1:0-45095 GCF_011378805.1 Pseudoalteromonas sp. Z9A6 | reverse complement strand
GTGTAATAAAAAACCAAGAAGCGTTTAAGCTCCAAGAAAGTTAAATACGGCCTTGAAGCTTAAAATGAGAGATGGTATCTACAGGTGTTTAGGTGAGCCTTATTTAAAAGCCAAAGCGCGATGTAAAATCGCACCTAAGCTTTTGTTGAGTGCGGTGGTTTAATTATTGTAGGTGAGGTTTTATACCTCGCGGGTGCTTTATAAAAACCAGACACAAGGTGCACTCCCATCCACAGCTTTAATTTTTGCTTTTTGGATTAGTAATGTTGATGTGTTTTTTCACATTTATAGGTACACTCTTTTAAAGCTTTAATTCAGGGAATGAATAATGATTAAATGGATTTTACTGGTATTTATTAGCGTATTTACAACTTTTCCTCAAGCTGGTGAGGCTTACACACAAGCTCAATGCGATAGCATTAAAAAGCAGCGCGAAGCTATTCGCTCTCAATTTAGAAGTGGCTACAGTAATAAAGAAGGTGAGCGTTTAACTGCGCGCGATAAAACGCTATTTACTTTACTTGCTAATCACTGCAGTAAGCCTAAAAAGAGTGGTAGCGCTTATCAGGCTTCTTCTTCTACTCCAACTCGTACGCCTAATAGCAATTGGTTACTCAATCAAAAAGTATCAAACATGTCTTTGCACAGCGATAGCTATAAAGATGCCGCTAAGCTTGATGCTTGGTCAAAATTTTATAAATTGCCCAAACGTTGCCGTAAAAAAGGGATGGAGTCGGCCGACTTTGTATGGTGTAGTGAGTATCGGGGTAAGCAAAAAGAGTTGTTTGAAGCACAGTGGCAAGGGCGCCCATAAAGATGTTTAAAACAAAATTGCGCGTGGTGTTTATATTTTTTGTGCTGCTAATTGCATCGGCGCTCATTGCTAATCATTTTACTGGACGGGTATTTAATTATCACGATCCTATAGGCGAGGTTAAACGAATTTATAATAGTTTATCGTCGCAGGTAACTACTGAACCGTTAGCAACTAAACAACTCAAAAATGTAAGCACGGCAACTTTACAAAATGTATCAGTATCTGCCGATAATCACTTATCGCAAGCTAACAATACGCGCTGCGTGGATGTGTCGTTGGGTAAGGTTAAATATAAACGAAGTGGCGATATATTTACGTGGACAGACAGTGACGGTGTGCCGCATTTTAGTGATAAAAAACCGGACTTCGCAGTAGCAACTTACGATACTGGTTTTATTGAACCGTTAGATTACTTTGACCTCACTTTAAATACGCCTAATTTACCTTCGTCATTTAACCAAGAGTTACGCATAAAACTCAATACTGTATTTAAAGTATATGGACAGATTATTGGCGTACATGCACTTAAAAAGGTAAAGCTTAATTTAACGGTATTGCCTACGCGCCGCACTTATGAGGCTGCAATAAAGCAACGCGGTGGTAACCCTACAAACACTGCGGGTATGTATTTTCACGCGAGTAATTCTGCTTTTATTCATTATGATAATGCACACAGTGCAATGCGAACTGCGGTACATGAAGCAGTGCACGCCATTAATAAAGCAGTTTTAGGTTACACCCCGAGATGGTTTAATGAGGGGGTTGCTGAATACTTTGAGCTTACTAAAAATAATATGCAAACAGCTATTGTTGAGCCGAATAGTTCATGGACGAAAAATAACAATATTACTAAAAGTGTATTTTCGATTGATTCGTTAGTGGGTTTGGATGACTCATGGAAAAAAGGTGACATCAGTAAGTTGTATGCAAGCAGTTGGGCTGCAATTTACTTTTTAATGGATACTCAAGCAGGGAGAGCGTTACTTAAGAATATAATGCTTGCTGAGCTAGAATTCCTCTGTAATAAGCTATCTGAAAGGCAATTAAAAACGATGATGTATAAGCAATTTCCTAATCTTAATCGTGAATATTCTCAGAGGTTAAAAAAGCCTTTAAAAGCGCATATATTTTAAATAAGGTAAAAATTTAAAAGCTTCGCTTTTCGCGAGCAAGCTTCGCGCCTACAGGTGTTTAGCTTGGCTATTAAGCTCAAAATGTCATTAACTTTCCATAAGTAACTTATGCTTTACTTATGGGGTTGTGTTTTATTTTACTTCCTATAAGTAAGGTAAGGTTTACTTATAGGCAGTAAATATATGTTCAAACTTAAAAGTAAGTTATATTTGACTTTTGGGTTGGCTACCCTAAAATAAATTGTATAAGTAAACTATAGTTGACCTTTCATGAGTGAATTACCAGCAAAAAAAACACTTGGAAGAGTTGTTAAACGCACTGAAATGCCTGATCTATCAAAGCCGTTTTCGTCGGTGCGGCTCGCTAAAGCGATTACTTCAAAGCGAACTGGCATGAAGCTTACGCTGGTTGATGTATCGCAAGCACTTAATATTTCAAAGCCTACGCTGATAAAAATAGAAAAAGGTGATGTGAATGTGCAGTTTTTTAATGTACTCAAAGTGATGGAATACTTGGGGCTGTCGTTTAGACTTGTCAGTGATGACGAGTCGCACCACAATAACAAGGATGAGGTGAGCGATGAGCAGTGGTATTAAAAAAAATAGCTTAGATGTATTTATTGGGCATACGCAGAAGATAGGTGCGATAACTCTTGATATAGGCTCTGAAAATGAAATTGCATTTACCTATGAGCCTGAGTGGATTAATAAGGGTTTTGCTATTTCACCACACTTACCGCTCAATGGTGATTTTGACTCACGTGATGTGCGTAATTATTTACAAAACTTATTACCCGAGGGCAAAGGTCTTGATGAAATTATAAGTAGTACTACTATCTCTAAAAATAATACGTTTGGTTTGATTAAAGTAATTGGCGAGGAAACGTCAGGCGCTTTGTCGTTTAGAGCAAGTAACAATACTTTAAAGCAAACATTTTTTCGTGAAGTAACTAGGGTCTGTTGATCTTTGCGGATTAAAATTTGTCCAAACTAGGAGCTATTTAATCGCGGCGCGAGATTTGCAACCTAGTGGGCTAAGTAAAAACCGAGCAACAAAGAGTAAATAGCTCCTAGGAAGAACCCTTTGGGCAGCGCCTGTTTGGCATTAATGCTACGTTATCGCCCATTTATGGGGAATACCACACTGCATAGGCTCTGCCTTGCCTAAATACCAAACAGGCTGCTGCAAATTTAACCTTGAAAGAACAACAGACCCTAGTGACGAGCTAAGCCAAAAACTTAAACGCTTTGTACAAGTTGGAGAGCCAATTACTCATTGGGATGGCCGAACTCGGCTCTCTGTTGCTGGCGTTCAAGACAAACTAAACCTACTCGAAATCAATAATAAATTAGGATTTGGTGAAGGGGAGCTATGTTCTAATAAAATTTTTAAATTCGAAACAGGTACCGCGCCTTTCATTGCAGTAAATGAACTTTTTACCATGCTTTTGGCAAAAGAGTCGGGGCTCAATGTTCCCCATGTTGAGTTGCGTACTTACGCAGATGTAAGAGTATTTGTAATAGATCGTTTTGATAGGCGCGTTACACAAGATCAAAGCCGTGTATTACGTCGTCATATTATTGATGGTTGCCAAGCCACTAATTTACCTCCTTCTTATAAATATGAGCGTCAGCATGGTGATGATGGGGATGGTATTTATATTCGAGATGGCGTTTCTTTTGCAAAACTCTTTAGTGTTAAAACAACGAATGTACAAGCGTATGAGGCTCAGCTTATTCGTTGGATGACATTTAATATTTTAGTACGTAATTACGATGCTCATGGCAAAAACATTAGTTTTTTTGTTGGTAAAAATGGTTTAGAGCTTACGCCGTTTTACGACTTGGTAAATATAGAGGCTATTATTGAGCAGGGAAGCATTGACCGTGATATGGGCTATTTACAGCCTAAAATATCAAGGTGTTATGCTATGTCAGTGGGGGAGCATAATTCGCAAAGTGCGGGCAATTTTACTAATGAGATTACAGCTTACATGTTAGCTGATTTTGCTGATGAATTTGCTATTTCACTACCACGGATGCAACTACTTATGAGTCAAACCGTTGATTCTGTATTAGCCGCAATTGATACGGCTAAAGTTTCTGCTGTTAAAAATAACTTATCTTCTGCTGAATTAGCACACATTGATTTGTGCATAAAAATAATTAATAAAGCTGCAAATAAGCTGAGTGAGCAAATAATACAACTACCAAATATGGATGCATTTATAAATTTCAGAAAATAAATACACGCATTTTGAGTGATAAATTCATATATTGGTTGCCATCGCCAACGCGATATAAGTAAATTAAAAGCGCGAGATAAATTCCGGCTTACAATTTAAAAGCTACGCTTTTCGCGCGAGCAAGCTTCGCGCCTACAGGTGTTTAGCTTGGCCTTATTAAAAAGCCAAAGCGCGATATAAAATCGCACCTACGCTTTTGTTAAGAGTGGTGTTTACATTAATGTAGGTGAGGTTTTATACCTCGCTTAAAAATACATTTTTTACCACAGGAAAGTGAATTACTGTTCAATGTAACGCTTAAAAGTAATGAGGCAATTAACTCTACTATTCGCCTCATTGAATGAGGCAAATAAATAACATAGACTGAAGCTAATTACCTTTAGGACTAATGATTATGTGGATATGGCAACTGCAAAACTGGCCAAACTTTACGTGGGATGCTGCAGCGCTTGCTCCTTTACTAAGGGATCTTTCATATAATCAAGGTTTATTAGTAGGGCGTATGGGCGTGCAAAGTGCTCAACAAAAGCAGCAAGCCCTTGATACTTTACTTGCAAATATTATTCACTCCAGTGCGATTGAGGGTGAAAAGCTTAATGCATTTTCGGTTCGCTCTTCTCTTGCTAAAAAGCTCAATATTAATGAGCAACCTTACCCAACAACAGTGCAAAGCGATAATCTTGCAGAGATTATGCTTGATGCAATAAATAACACAGACTCACCGCTTAATTTAGAGCGAGTGCTTAATTGGCATCGCTTATTGTTTGCTGGTGAGCAAAGCTTATTTACTAAAATTGAGGGCGGGCAATTGCGTGGTGACCAGCCAATGCAAGTTGTGTCGGGGCGTTTAGATAAACCGGTATTACATTTTACGGCGCCTCCTAAAGAGCGAGTAAATAAAGAGCTTTCGCTATTTTTTAACTGGTTTAACAAAATGCAAAACGAACCTCAAATAGATCCTTTTATTCGGGCAGCTATCGCACACTTATGGTTTGTAACAATACATCCACTTGAGGATGGTAATGGGCGTATTACACGCCTTATAACCGACCTGGCATTAGCGCAAGAACATGCTGAGTCAATTCGGTTTTACGCTATGTCGGTGGCTATTTTAGAAGACAGAAAAAGCTACTACGAGGTGCTTGAAGCCACTCAACGTGGAGAGCTTTGTATTACCCAATGGGTTAAATGGTTTTTATGTACGCTTAATAATGCGATACACCATACGCTTAATAATATTGAGCAAACAATTTTTAAAACCAATTACTGGGCAAGTAAAGATCAAACAAAGCTAGGTGAGCAGCAAGTAAAAGTGCTTAATAAGTTACTTGATGGCCAATTTGAACAGGGTATTAGTGCGAGTCAGTATCAAAAGGTAGCTAAGGTTAGCCGTGCAACCGCAACACGCCATTTATCGGACTTGCAAACGCTTGGATTTTTAACGAAAACCGCCGCAGGTGGGCGTAGTACACGTTACAAAATTGCCTAATGAGGCAATTACACATATTATTCGCCTCATTGTGTGAGGCGAATAGGTGTTTGAATTGTTGTAGGGGAGGTTTTATACCTCGCGGGTGTTTTTATAAGAACAAAGCGCGATGTAAAATCGCACCTACGGTTTTGTTCAGTGCAGTGGTTTAATTATTGTAGGTGAGGTTTTATCTATGAATCTTTGTTTAGCTCTGTAATCGCTTTAATACTAAATGCGTGCATAGTTGTGTAGTGTTGCTTTTTAATGATTGTTTTAACGATACTTTGGTCAATATTTAAGTAATCGTGAACAAGAGCATTTCGTAAGCCTATAATTTTACGCCATGACAGTAGTTCTGCCTCGCTCAAAAAGCCCAAATTAGTAAGTTCGCTAAATGTTTGATAGGCGTTGCTACTGGTACTACTTTTGTGCTGCTTTAGCCAATGCTTTGATAAACCAATACACACCTCGGTCATTAACTGTAGTAATCGCTCTGCAGCTCGGTAGTCTCTACTATTAAGTGAATCGATTTGACTGAGTTCGTCGAGTTCTTGCATATATTCGTCAATATGGCGTGTTACTTCACTTAAATAAAGTGTAATTCCGGTATCAGTCATGTTTACTCGCTATGGTTTCAAATTCGAACTGGCTATATATACGCTGCTGCTCTCTCATCGCTCTAACACTATTATTGCTTATAATTATTTTTCCATATTCAATAACGTTGAAAGCTAAATAACTTGGAATAATATTTATATCAACAATCGAAATAAGTTGTTCGTTAAGATTAAGTGCATTACTTATTTCAAGCTCAAGCTCTTTTGGCCTAAGGCGCTTATCGAACGATTCCAGATCAAAGTTTTTAAATGCTATGGCTAAGTCAATGTCACTATGAGGCTGAGCTGTCCCTTTTGCATGGGAGCCATATAGCCAAACTACATCAATGTCGGTGTTTTGATGTAAATACTCAATTATTTTTTGTATAACTTCATTTGCCACGAAAAAGTAACCATTGATAAAAACAGTAATAATAACCTATCAGTTTTATAGTGAACATTAAAACTGATATTTGTTTTATTTAATTTAAAAGCTTCGCTTTTCGCGCGAGCAAGCTGTGCGCCTTGTATCTACAGGTGTTTAGGCGGGCTTTGTAGTGTTGATTGTGGTGTTTGAATTATTGTAGGTGAGGTTTTATACCTCGCATGGTGTTTTTTATAATGCCAAAGCGCGATGTAAATTCCAGCCTACAATTTAAAAGCCTCGGTTTCCTCTTATTTCAACCGCGTTACTTTCACTTTTATTTTTCCGGCATTAGCGCCATAAAAGCGGCTTAGGTCGTTTGCGAATGGGCAAAACTCGCCAGATTTATCCATTTTAATGTCAGCGCCGTTGGCTATTTCAAAAAGGTGGTCGTCGTTTTTATTTATAGCACCAATAAGTGAAAACCATTGTGCGCGAGGAAACCGTCTAAATGGTTCAAGCACGGCCATGGGGATTTCTTTTACGCCAAGTTGTACGTTGTCGCGGTTCCAGCCTAATGGCGTGCACTTTATGCCATCGTCAAACCAGTATTGATTTGGGTATGGGGTAAAGCGGTACGTAGCGCCTTGCTCTAGCATAAGGCCGGTTGCATTGTATTGCTCAGAGGCAAATACCATTACATCTTGGCTTTGGTTAATGCTCAGCACACTCATGTTTTGATTAGCCAGTTCTATATGTTGGCTTAAACCAATAAAACTGAGCGTGGTGTTGTCGTTGTAGCTAATTTTGTAATGCAGTTTTTTAAGCGATTCAGGGCGATAACTGGTTAGCTTATTAATACGTTCGGCTACGCTGTAGTGCACTAAAGGCTCAAGGTTGCTGGCTTCGTCATCAATTAATACATAACACTGCCTATCTACTAATTTAAAAAATGGGTTAAACCAAAAGTAATTTTGTTGATGGCTTAATGCGAGCGGATCGGGCGTTACGGTTACGTCATCTTGTGCTACTAAGTTGCTATCGGGGAGTAGGGTTTCGTAATCTATATCGTGGCTAGTGAGTAACGAAATATTAAGCGGTTGTTCTATTAACCACTCAAGTGCATAGCGCAAGCAAATATCGGCTAGGCCATCGCGGTAGTAACCGCCGCCAATGTCTGAATGCGCACCTGCAAACCATAGCTCGGTAATATTGCTTTGATGGTTCATGAGTGTGGGTTCAAAGGCGCGGCGTTTTTCGTCAAGGGCTACGCAGTGCAGCGCGTGAGTAATGTTGTTGGCAATGGTGTGGTTTTCAAAAATAACGTGCTCTGCGCCGCGTGTGGCTTTACTTACTTTTGATAAGCCAATAGAGGCGACGGTATCAAACACACATACGTAAACATTATCAGCAATTAAAGGCTCTAGGATTTTGGCAAAACGCCTAGCAAGTGCACCGCCTCGGCTAAAACCCGTTAGCAGTATGGCATCGCCTATTAGGTAGTGAGCTTTAAAGTCGCTTAATGCTTGATTTAAAATACTGGCTACGTCGTCACCACGAGGTGCAAGGGTTTGGTTTAAAATGCGTTTAAGGCGGCTGCCTTTAGTGCCAATACCTTGATAATAAAAACTGAGTTGGTTAGCAAAAGGAGTAATGGGGGAGTCTTCTAATTTACCGCCAAGCAGTAAATGCAATTTTAGAATGTTGGTAATATTAGAGTCTTCTTTAAAATGCTCTGAGCTAAATTGCTCTGCATCACGGGGCTCGTTTCCTGTGCCGTCAAAATTAAAAATTAGCGTTTTACCCGTCATAACCCAATTTCCTTAGTTGTTTTAAATACTCTACACAGACAATGTTAAAAATTAAAGACAATATTCATCAAGTAATGGCTCGCCTGTTATGTAGATCAGTGATTATTAAAAATATAGTGATTTAGCTCTGTGCCCTCAGCGGGTTTTAGTGCAGGGTTAAGTTGTACTAACTGCTGATAAACTTCAGGATAAAATGTTTTTAATCGGGCAACGCGAGAAAGGTGATTCGGTTCAATTTTTTCAACAAGCTGCAGGGCTAAAGGAATCATTGGGCTTAACTCCCCTTGGGTGTAGCTTTGCTCAAGCGCTAAGTCGAGTATATCTACGCCAAGTTTACTGGGAACAGTCGGTATTTTATTATCAATTAGAAATTGGACTACTTCGACAGAAGATGATGCAGCTTGTATATAAACGTCGCGTCCACGTATATCGGTAATCGAAAAATCAAAACCAAGTTGTGCAAGTTCTTGCCATTTTTTTAGTGGAAACCAGCTTAGTCTAACCAAATCCTTTGGAGGGACGGGTAGTGTTCGGCTATTCCAAATAGGAACTAAGTCATATGGATTTTCAAGTAACCTAATAAATAGCACGTTTGTTTCTGTTTGGTTTAGTGGAGTTGTTTGGCTGTATTCAAGTGCTTTTTTAAATTCTTTTTTAGCTAAATACTCACGAAATACATTATCGCTTCTATCTGAAGAGGTACGACCGGCAAGAGTGTTCCACCAATAATTCACTAAAACAGGGTCTATATCTTGTAATACGTCTTCAAAGTTGCTGCCATATTCTTTTTCAATTTCGCGAACTTTTGCGTAAGCGTCTCTATCTTGTATGAGCTTTTGGGCTGCAAATAGCTCCTTTGGTAGTTGACTACAATTGCTTGAGTATGAATCTAGTTCTTCTTTTTTAAGTTGTATTTCTTGTAAAAATTGAGATATTTCAGAACTATCTGGCTCAGTTACTTGTGGCAATGTGGCGTTGTCTATTTTACCAATAGGGCTAAAGTAAGCATATTGCTCAGGGTTTTCCTGCCCATTAATATAGGCGCCTTGCTGGTAAATAAAATCACTTACAAAAGAAACGCCTTTGCCATTTAGGTCGTCATTAGCATTGCCGCTATGAGCTTTATAGCCCTGCTCTGTGAGGTAGTCCAACATTTGAGTATGCTTTGCATCTAAAGGGGCTGGCGTTAAGTTACCACTTCTAGGCAGGTTTACTATTGCAACATCTAAACCAGTAAATAAGCCAGGCCGATTGGTTGGTGTTACGCCTAGTTGTTGTAGTGCTTTTACAAGCGGTAAATTAAACTGGCTTACGGCAATATCAGCCATGTTATATAAAACAGAATTTTCTTCGTACAGCGGCATAGCATCCAGTGCCGGCACCTGCTTCATAAGCGCAAAAATATACTCATTAGGAATGTTGTTTTTAATCGCAGTAGCCACTTCATTTACTGTAAATTGATTAGATGAAATTGCCTGCTCAAACTCTTTTGGCGTAAATTTATTTGCATTAAGCACAAACAATGTAGCCGGAGAAATAACCTCACTGCCTTCAAGTTTAATAAACGTTTTAGAATAAGTGGTAAATGTATCTGTGTTGTTTAATAAAGCATAAAGGGTTTCTTTTTGTACATTTTCATCAAGGGGTACACTCAGAGTAAGTCCTGGAGGGCTATGCTTATTATCTCCAAGCTGTTGAATCTTCTTTTACTTTATCATTGGTGAAGCCTTTAATTGCCTCAATGCCTTGCCAATTAGCTAATTCGTTTAAAGAGCTAGTAATATTAAGCTGCTGTTTTTGCTCAGTAACTATGGCATCTCTTAAAAAGGCAATGTATTGACGTTTATTGATTTCTGATAGGTTTGCATACTTTAAAATCGTAGGGACCGACGTCCCTTTTTTAAGCTCACTCACAAAAAATGAAACAAGCGATTGGTTTAAATTATTTATTTTTATATGTTGTTGCTGTGATTGATCTCTGCAAAGGCGAATATCTTTTTTTAGATCTGTGACTATTCGTAGCGGGGTGCCTTCTGCAGGCTGCTTTTTATTAGCTAAGTTAGGCTCAGTGGCATTTGGTGCAGCCACGTTGGGCTGCTCTACAGCGGCTGTGTTAGGCTGGGTTTTAAATAGATATACTGCCAAAGCCGCTATAATTATAAGTCCGAGAAGTCGCTTTTTCATAACCGCCAATCCTTTGATGTTATTAAAATATTCTCACATCGTACTACTTTAGGTACGCAAAGTGCAAAAAAGCTTTAAGAGATAATACTTATTAACTCTTAAAGCTTTTTTGTGGTTTTGTGAGCGTACTTAATTTATTAGTGCAACTTCATTTTAGGGCGCACTACCCGCAGCACTTTTTCGCTTATCCATAATGCAAAGGTTTTTGCGCTGCCATGTATGGCGCGTTGGTGCATACGGTATAAAGATATATACATAAAACGGGCAATTTTACCTTCAATAAAAAAGGTATTACTGGTTAGGTTACCCATTAAGTTACCCACGGTGCTGTAGCTTGATAAGTTAACAAGTGAGCCATGGTCGCTGTATTTAAAGCCGCGCAGTGGTTGCTGCTTTAGCGTTGCGATTAGATTTTTTTCGACGCACTGCGCCATTTGATGCGCCGATTGTGCGCGTGGTGGTACTTGCTTGCCGTCGGCTTGGGTAAATGCGCAGCAATCGCCTAATACAAAAATGCTTTCGTCTACGGTGCTTTGTAAAAACTCGTTTACTTGAATTTGGTTGCTGCGTGTCAGCTCAAAAATACCTAAGTCTTTAATAAAATCTGGTGCTTTTACGCCTGCTGCCCACACCATAATATCGGCATCAATGTGTTCTTCGTCTTTGGTGATAAAGCCTTGTGCGGTGCCTTCTTTTACTTGTGTTTGCTCGCGCACGTTTACGCCAAGTTTTAATAGCTCACGTTTTGCACTTACGGCAATACGCTCAGGTAATGCTGGTAAAATACGTGGTCCGGCTTCTATTAAATGAATATGCAAACGCTTAGACGACATATTTGTTAAGCCATAAAGCTTTAATAGTTCAGACACATGATAAAGCTCAGCTGAGAGTTCAACACCGGTAGCACCGCCGCCTACAATAGCAATATTAAGTGATTGCTGTTGGTTGTCGTCTTGGTGAAGGCGTGTAAAGCTGTCGAGTAATGAATGCTGAAAGCGCTCTGCTTGTTGGTTTGAATCTAAAAAGTAGCAGTGATCTTTTATACCTGGGGTATTAAAGTCGTTACTTACGCTGCCAATGGCAATGACTAGGTGGTCGTAGCGCACGGTGCGCTCGGGTAAAATTGTGTGGCCTAGCTCATCTAAAAGTGGTGCAAGGGTAACTGTTTTATTGCTTTGATCTATATTGCAAAAAGTACCAAGTTGAAAGTTATAGTGGTGTTTTGCAGCATGGGCTGAATACACAACGCCATCTAAATCGGGGTCAATAGAGCCTGTCGCTACTTCGTGCAGTAACGGCTTCCATATGTGAGTACGGTTTTTGTCTATTAGTAGAATTTCAGCTTGTTTTTTCTTTCCTAATTTATGACCTAATTGCGTTGCGAGTTCTAATCCGCCAGCACCACCGCCAATAACGACGATTTTAGGTGTAGTAATATTCATAACGTTGCCCTCAAAAATAATATACCCAAGTGATCTGTATTTTTATTAGTTTTTTAAGATGACTTGGGTATCAATAAATTATTTTGGCAACAAGCAGTTACTACTCATTTTATAGTGCTCTAGTTTGCGCTTAAATAAAGATGATGTCAGCAATAAATAATGTTATTTGTTGTATACTGAGTTGCAAATATTTCATCTACACCGCATTTTTATAAGCATGACTATTGTTTAGCCATCAAAAGGACATTTATGACCACGCCACTAATTCAATCACTTGAGCAGCACTTTGGTTTTAGCCAATTTAGAACAGGGCAACAACAAACTATAGAGCAGCTTTTAAATGGTCAATCGTCGTTGGCTATATTTCCGACCGGCTCGGGTAAATCGTTGTGCTATCAATTAACTGCGTTGCATTTACCAAATTTAACGTTAGTGGTTTCGCCTTTACTAGCATTGATGAAAGATCAAATTAGCTTTTTAAATAGCAAAGGTATTTATGCGGCTAGCCTTGATTCGAGCCAAGATCAAATGCAAAGCAGCACCGTAATGAACGATGTGCGAAATGGTAAAATTAAAGTATTAATGGTGTCGGTTGAGCGTTTTAAAAACGAGCGTTTTAGAGAGTTTATAAGCCAGGTGGCGCTTTCGATGTTAGTGGTAGACGAAGCGCACTGTATATCTGAGTGGGGCCATAACTTTAGACCCGACTACCTTAAACTGCCACGTTACCGCGAAGAGCTTAATATTCCTTTAGTATTGCTGCTTACGGCAACGGCGACTAAAAAAGTTAAACGCGATATGGCAGAGCGATTTGCTATATCACCCGAGTGCATTGTGCAAACGGGCTTTTACCGCGCTAATTTAGATTTAAGTGTGTTGAGCGTTAAAACCGCCGATAAAAATACCGAGCTTACCAACATTGTGCGCGCGCAAAATGGCCCTGGTATTGTGTATGTAACGCTACAGCAAAGCGCCGAGCAAGTTGCTAATGTGCTAAGTGCACAAGGTGTGCACGCGGTGGCGTATCATGCGGGGCTTGAAGATACGCTACGCTGGCAAATTCAAGATGACTTTATGGCGGGTAAAATTAACGTAGTGGTGGCAACCATTGCCTTTGGTATGGGCGTTGATAAATCGGATATTCGCTTTGTTATACATTATGATTTACCAAAATCGATTGAAAACTACAGCCAAGAAATTGGCCGAGCAGGGCGCGATGGCAATCCATCAAACTGCTACACCCTTGCCAATTTAGATGGGCTAAATACGGTTGAAAACTTTGTATATGGCGACACCCCTGAGCTTAGCGGTATTGAATACGTAATTAACGATATTCGCCAAAGCCACCAGCAATGGGAAATGCAAGAATACAGTCTTTCAAGTGAAAGTAATATTAGGCAACTGGCACTTAAAACCTTACTTGTACAGCTTGAAATGGAAGGCGCTATAACGCCGCAATATGCCTACTACGCTGATTTTAAATATAAATTTTTGGTTGATAAAAACGAGCTACTAAGTCAGTTTGACCAGCAGCGCCAAGCATTTTTAACACAAATATTTAGCCATACCGATTTTAAAAAAATATGGGGCACGCTAAATTTTGACTCCCTTACGCAAGCCGCGCAGGTTGATCGAAAACGCGTAGTGGCAGCCCTTGATTACCTAGCCGAAAAAAACCTAATAACGCTCGAAACCAAACGTATTACCCAAGTATACAAAGTGCATAGCGAGGTTATAAATAACCCAGAACTTGCCCAGCAACTACACGACTACTTTAGTGATAAAGAACAAGCCGAAATTAAACGTATTGCTGCACTGGTACGCTTTTTTGAGCTACAAAGTTGCTTAAGCTATAACTTAGCGCGCTATTTTGACGATCAAAATGCACCTGAGCAATGTGGGCATTGTAGTGTGTGTAGAGGCCATGCGGTTAAGCTTGAATACTCTATAGAGCCTGTATATATTGACGAGCAACTTATTTACCAAAAGGTAGATGAGTTTTTAGCGCATATGGCAGACAAAGGTAATCATAATGTGGGTATTGAAACCCAATGCCGCTTTTTAGCGGGGATGAGTGTGCCATTATTTGCGCGTAATAAAGTGCGCCAATTGAGTGGTTTTGCACTGTGCGAGCAGATGCGTTACAGCGATATTAAAGCAAAACTACTAGCGCGTTAAATTAGTTACTGTATCCTAGTGGCTTATTCAAAAAAGTAAGCCACTATGCCTCATATTGTTATCCCCGTTGAAAATATTTCTACTACCCCAGAGCCTGTTACGTGTGCTAACTGCCAAGCCTGTTGTTGCCAATTAGAAGTGCGCATAGTAACCGACACCGGCGTGCCTTTTAACTACATTGAATACGATAAATGGGGCAGCGAAGTAATGAAACGCGCTGACGACGGTTGGTGCCAAGCACTCGACCGCAATACGCTTATGTGCTCCATTTACGAAAACCGCCCATTAGTTTGCCGCGAGTTTGAAATGGCCTCAGACGAGTGTATTACTGAACGCGATTTAGCGGGTATATAGTCCGCTATTATTAAAGTACATAAACAACAAAGGGGCTTAAAAGCCTAATGCCAGTCAGCTTAACTGACTGGCATTAGGCTAAATGCCCCTTAGTGTTATATAAAAAGATTATATAAAGGTTTAGTCGTACTTTGCTTCTAGCTCATTAGCTGTATGAAACTTCTCATGGCTTTGTAATTGCTCGTCGTACTTAACGAGGTTTTTAAAGTGTGCTAATTGACCTGAGTTTTTAACAATTTCAACAATAAACGACATCATAAAGTCAGCGCCGGTTAGAGTATCGCCCACTAAATAACGCTTACCTTCTAGGCGGTCATTAAAGTAGCTAATTACTTTAGCTGTTTCAGCGTCGGCATAGCCTTCTAAAAACTGTGTTTTAGCGCCGTCTTTTAGTACAAACATTTTAAGTAAAAGCGGTAAAATTGCTGAGCTTTCTGCAAAGTGCAGCCATTGCTGGTAGTCAACATATTCAGCGGTATCTACTTTTGGAGCAAATTTACCGTTGCCGTATTTAGAAATAAGGTAGTCGGTAATAGCGCCTGATTCAGCAATAATTAAACCGCCATCTTCAATTACCGGTGACTTGCCAAGTTGATGAATATGCATTAGTTCGTCAGGTGCTAGGAATGTGTCTTTATTACGCTGATAAGCCACAATTTCGTAGTCAACATCTAGCTCCTCTAAAAGCCAAATTATACGTTTAGAGCGGGATTTATTTAAATGGTGTAGTTTAATCATGTCAGTCCTTTTGTGGCTTGTAAGGGCTTTGCCTTACAAGCCGTATAAAATTAAAGTGGGTTATTAATTTTAACCACAGTTTTACCAAAGTTTTTACCGGATATCATATCGTTGAACGCGTCTACTGTATTTTCGATGCCTTCTACCATGTGCTCCCGGTATTGAATTTTTCCGTCTTGTAGCCATTTTTGCATGTCTTGTGCAAACTCGTCGTAACGGTCGCCGTAATCATCAAAAATAATAAAGCCTTGCATTTTAATACGCTTAGTAAGCAATTGACCCATTAGCATACCTAAACGGTCTGGGCCTTCTGGTAAGCTAGTTGCGTTATATTGCGATACTAAACCACACAATGGTACGCGCGCTGCTGTATTTAGTAATGGTAATACGGCGTCGAATACTTTACCGCCCACATTTTCGTAGTAAACATCAATGCCTTTATCACAGGCTTTTTCTAGCTGTTCTTCAAAGTCATCAGCTTTGTGATCAATACAGGCATCAAACCCTAGTTTTTCAACGGCGTGTGCACATTTTTCGCTACCACCAGCAACACCGACTACTTTACAGCCTTTAATTTTAGCTATTTGACCAACCGTTGCACCTACTGGGCCTGTTGCTGCTGCAACAACTACGGTTTCGCCTTCTTTAGGCTGGCCAATATCAAGTAAACCCATGTAAGCCGTAAAGCCAGGCATACCCATAATACCTAATGCGTATGAAGGATTTGCAGGCTCTTTACCTAATTGCATTAAGCCTTCGCCATCGGTAATGGCGTAGTCTTGCCAACCTGTGAAGGCAAGTACCCATTCGCCTTCGTTAAACTTATCGTTTTTAGACTCTTCTACTTGGCACACGGTTGCGCCAACCATTACATCGCCAATATTAACAGGATCAGCATACGACTTAGCATCGCTCATACGACCACGCATATACGGGTCTAACGATAAGTAAATAGTGCGTAGTAAAACTTCGCCATCTTTTAATGCAGGAAGCTCTACCGTTTTAAGTTCAAAGTTTTTTTCGTTCGGGGCGCCATTAGGGCGTGATGCTAAAGTAAGTTGACGACTAGTTGCAGACATAAAAATCTCCTCTTAAAGTGAATGTACTTAGCGAATGTTTATGCGTTAAATTAATATCTAACCTAAACAATAATGCGCGCTAAGCAGTGTAAATATATATTTTTACCTCAATACATTAGCTTTGGGCGAGGTACTGGTAATTCAAGCTTTGCAGAGTATTTATTCTAAATGGCTTATTTTAGCTTGCTAAAAATATGACTATTGTAAAATACCCCGTTTTTATAAATGGCCTGTTTAAGCACAGCCTCTTGCTCAAAGCCGCTCTTAGTAAGTGCTTTCATAGAGCCGGTATTACCAGCAAACACGGCACCAAAAATTCTATTTAAGTGTGAGCTTGCAAACGCTTCATTGCATATAAGTTCAATAGCGCGAGTAATAATACCTTGCCCCCAATAGGCTTTATTAAGCCAATAACCAATTTCGCCACTGTAGCTGTATTCAAATTCGCCGGGAGTTATACCAATACAGCCCGCAAATTGCCCATTTACAACAATGGCCTTAGCCGTTGCATCAATTACGCCGTTTTTTGAGCCTTGGCTTATCCACCAATCGGCGTCGACTTGCGTATACGGAAACGGAATTTTTGACGATAAATAACGCGTTACCTGTTCATCATTTAAGGTGTTAATAATAAAAGGCGCGTCTTGGGCTTTGAACTCTCTGAGGGTGATCATATTTTTTCATAAATTTTTAGTATGCACACTAACTTAACAATCATTTAAGAGTTAAACAATCAGAACCTAAATTAAGCTCTTTACGGCTATTACTTTGTTTTAAAGTCCTCTAATATAAGCAAAATATTACACCTATTTTAGATGCCATTATGCACCCTCACATTAAAGCGCTTTATAACAGCGCCCTAAAACCAAGCCGTTTAATTATTGGTTTAATGAGCGGTACCTCGTTGGACGGGCTTGATGTTGCACTGTGTAAAGTAACGGGCGCGGGCTTAAATACTCACATTGAGGTTTTAAATTTTACCACCGTTGACTACAACGACGATTATAAAACTAAAATAAAGCAGGTATTTGCCAAACGAGAGTGTGATTTAGAGCTTGTAACTTTACTGCACCCGTGGGTAGGTAAACTCCATGGCAATATGGTTAATCAGTGCTTAGCTAAGTGGAATATAAACCCAGCAAGTATTGATGTAATAGCAAGCCACGGGCAAACCATTTACCACTGCCCGCAGTCGCAGCATAACCACAAAAGCTTTACTAATGGCACCTTACAAATTGGCGATAGCGACCAAATAGCCGTTACTACCGGCATTACTACCATTGGTGATTTTAGACAAAAACACATAGCCGCAGGAGGCGAGGGTGCACCACTTGCTGTGTATGGCGATTATTTGTATTTTTCGAGCGCTGCTGAGAGTCGGGTTTTGCTAAATATGGGCGGCATAGCTAACCTAACATTTTTACCCAAAAGCGGCGATGCCAGCGTCGTATTTAGCTCCGATATTGGCCCAGGTAATACCATTATGGATGCCTACGTACAGCAATATTTTAAAGATATGCATTATGACGATGACGCAAAAATAGCAAAAGCAGGCAAGGTAAATACATCATTATTGAATGCATTGTGTAATAACGCATTTTTTAAACTTCAAATGCCTAAAACTACAGGGCCTGAGGTATTTAACTTAGCGTATTTAAACGCCGCACAGCAGCTTACAAATACACACCATTTAAGCCATGAAGATGTAATGGCCACCTTAAATACCTTTACTGCAACAGCTATAGCAAATGCATTAAACGAGTGTGCAGAGCGCGAACAAAATTGTGTGGTGTATGCAAGTGGTGGGGGTATTCATAATCCATTACTAATGGCGCAACTTACAGCGCTTTGCCCACGTATTAAGGCTTTTAAAAATACCGACGATTTAGGTATAAATCCCGATGCAAAAGAGGCTGTGTTATTTGCTATTTTAGCAAACGAATGCCTAGCAGGTGAGCAGCAGCACCTAAATAATACTGCGCAGGGTATTGCTGGGGTCACTATGGGTAAAGTGAGTTTTGCAGACTAATAACTTCTAAGTCGCGTAATTCAAGTGCTGTCAGTACTAAAACAGCGATAAAAACGTAGAGCCCATACTTGCAAAGTAGCTACGAACGCCCTGTGACTTGGTATGTTCAGTTTTTATTTGCTCAGGAATATAGCCTTGCTCAAATGCTTTAATGTACACATCGAGTTGCTGGCTTTCTTTTAAAGTCGTGTTTTTTCCGTGCAGCATCATTTGCACTACAAAACATTGGCTTTGTGTAATGTTACTTAAAGTAAGATTTACAGTACCAGATTCAAGGTCCGCATTGCTCAGCGTTTTTTCAGTAAAATACTGCGCTCCACGGGCACTGGGCTGCGTTGCACTTAGTGAAATAACATCGCTCTCATTTGCGCCATCAGGCAACACACACTGCAGCGTAATGTTATGCGCAGCATTGGCTTTTAGCGATAGCTTTTCATATTCCATAGCGTGGCTCATCGCCGCAGACATAGAATCATCAAATGATTGCTGTGCAAATGTTAGTTGCACTAAAGGTGTACTCATCTTACTTAATCTTCTTGAGTGTATTCATTTATCGGATAGAGATTATCGCGGATCAAAGTTACAGAATTATGACTCTTATGGTATAAAAAATACGCGTTAAGTTGGTTTGATCAAAAATGATCTTTTTGTTCTAGGTTTGGGATTACATGGTCAGCTCTAGAACAAGAGATAGAACTCAAGTCTGAATGTAGTTTAAAGTTTGGATTAAAGTCATCGCCAAAAAAATAGCAACACCGATAAATGAGAACCTACTGATTATTAACAACAGAAGTATTTAATTTATTAGGGGCGTTTACAAGGCAGAGAATAAGAATGAACGTTAGCGATTAGCCAGTTTGATAAGTGCTATTTAGTAAAAGTCATAGAAATCCACGATTGTAATTTATTAGCCAAAGTAAATACTCCGAGCTCGCTTTTACAACGACCAAATAAAAAAGCAGATACCTAATTAGCATCTGCTTTTATATTTAAAAACCACAGTGCTTAGCGCTGCGGTCTTTAATACTTACTTAAACCTATTTAATTAAGCTTGAGGTTTAATCAAGTACTTTTCGCCTGTTGCTTGTTTGGAATAAGCCGCAATTGACTGTAAATGTAATACCTCAGTTAGTGACACTTCGTGCGTGTAGTTACTCGCAAATGTTGTGGTGATTTCGTCTGCAATACGTTTGCGCATTTTTATTACTGTATCTGTGCCTAATTTACCTAAGGCATTAAATAATAAGAACCCGTTTACACCCCACGCAAAACCAAAGTTACGGTTTAATGTAATAGGGCCGCGGTCTAGTGCGCCATAAATGTACACTTGTTTGAATGTATCAGAGCCATAAATTGTGTGCTCTTTCATATCGCGCGCAGCTGCAACTTCCATACAGTTAAGAATGTCACTTGTAAGTTGGCCGCCACCAATAGGGTCGAACGCTATAGTTGCACCGGTTTCGATTATTGCAGCTGTTAGGTCAGCAAGAAAAGTGTCGCTGCTTGAGTTAATAATGTATTTTGCACCCATATCGCGCAGTAATTTTTCTTGTTCTGGTTTACGAACAATATTAATTAAATCAACGCCATCAGCAATACAAATACGGTTTAGCATTTGGCCAAGGTTAGAAGCTGCAGCCGCGTGAATAATAGCTTTATGACCTTCAGCGTGCATGGTTTCTACCATTGCTAGTGCGGTAAGTGGGTTAACAAAAGATGATGCACCTTCTTTAGCGGTAGTCCCTTCTTTTAGCTCTAAGCAACTTTGTACATTGGCACATATAAATTGACGATACGTACCGCCGCCAATTACTGCAACGGTTTTACCCATTAATGCTTGTGCGGCTTGTGATGAGCCTGCTGCTACTACGGTGCCTGCACCTTCATTACCTACTTGTGTTGCTTTACCAACACGTGTTTTAAGTGATGGCATAAATTGAGCTGGAACATCAGCAGTAATTACTGGGTTTTCATCAGTACCCGATTGTTTTGCAGTAGACATATCAGCTGCGCTGAATAAAACGCCTAAGTCTGATGGATTTAATGGTGCAGCTTCAATACGAATAACTACTTCATCGGCATTTGGCTTTGGCATCTCGATGTTTTTTAAGGCAAGTGTTAGTTTATTGTCTTCGCTGATAGTTGAAGTAAGTTGGATGTTTTTATCTGTCATAGGTGTCTCCTGCAAGGAATTAAATTTGTTAAGCCAATAACATTATTGTATTGGCGATACTGAGTTAGTAATTGAAATTTAGAATAGATACTTTTATAGCTACGCGTTATTTAGCGTTTGCTGCTTGAATTTGCGCTTTCACTTTTTGCATAAATTCAGCCATATTTGATTGGCGATCGGCCTCTATGCCTTGGGTAATGGCTAATTGGCTCATTGATTCGTTCCACTCTTTCATGCCGGGTACTTGTGCAAGTACATCCCAATCAAGCTGGCTTGAGCCAAAGGCGCTAACTATGGTGTTTACGTAATAAACGTAAATGTCTGCCATTGTAAATTGCTCGCCTGCAATCCAAGGTGAAAACTTACACACGCTACTCAAAGCGGTTACACCACGCGTTAATACTTGGCGTACTTCGGCTTTAGTTGTGTCGGTTACTTCAGCGCCTGAAAATACATAAGGGATAAACCGCCTGCTTGGCAGTTCAAAATAAAGCTCACTTATTTTCATAATTTGGCGAACAAAAGCACGCTCGGCTGAATCTTCAGGGTATAGCGTGTTGCTTGGGTAAGTTTCTTCAAGGTAGTCGCAGATAACGCTCGACTCTGCAATATTTAGCCCATCAGCGGTGGTAATAGCCGGTACTTTTCCCATAGGGTTTATAGCTAGTAACTCTTCACTACCGCCGTAAACAAGGTGTTCTTTAAATGGCAGTTGTTTGTGTAAAAGTACATGTTTAACTAGGTTGTAATAGTTGCTAGCAGCAAAACCGTGCAAAGTAATCATAAGTCAGCTTTCCATTATTAACGTGAGGATACTCATTGCCAAATAATGCAATTTTGGTCACCGTGTTTAAGTTGAACCTATTATTACTTGTTTTAATTTGCTTATATATAAGGGAAAATGCGAATCACTTTTGTCTTTAAGACAATAAAGGATTTTATTTAGTGGAGAAGCGACTTGGATCAACTAAAAGCCATACGGTATTTTATTAAAGTGGTTGAAACGGGCAGTTTTACCAAAGCCGCAAAAGCATTTGGTGTGCCGCCTTCGTCTTTGTCGAGGCGAGTTGCCGATTTAGAAAAAAGCCTAGGGGCTACGCTTTTAAAACGCTCAACCCGCATAGTTAAGCTGACCGAAGTAGGGCAAATTTACTACAGTGATGTACAAAAAATAGTGAGCCAGCTTGAGCAAAGCCACGAAACTGTACGCAGTTACCAAACAACCCCAAAGGGGCGTTTATCTATAAGTTGCATGGTAGGTTTTGGCGACAAAATACTCATGCCGCTGCTTGATGAGCTTAGCGCGTTATACCCCGAAATAATACTCGATGTAAGCTTAAGCGATGAGCTGTCGACACTTGGCCGTGACGATGTTGATATTGCTATTCGTGGTGGTTATGCACCCAATGAGCGCGTGATAGCAATAAAACTTATGGATAATGGTTTTATCCCTGTGGCGTCGCCCTGCTATTTACAAAAACACGGAGTGCCAAGTAACGCCATGGAATTAAAGCACCATAATGGGCTTTATTTTAAAACGCCTTCAGGGCCAACGCCGTGGTTATGTAAAGTAGATGATCAATGGCATGAAGTTTCTGGGCCTGCGGTCGCTATTTCAAATAACGGGTCGTGGCTTGCCAAAAAAGCATGTAACGGGGAAGGTATTTTAATGTCAACTCGATGGGCACTGGCTTCATATCTTGAGTCTGGCCAGTTGCAAGAGCTTAAGTTTGAGCATGAATTAGCTATAAGCCAAAATGCGACTATGGCGGTTTATTTGTTGTATCAAAAGCAGCGCTATTTAGTACCAAAGGTAAAAGCGGCGGTCGACTTTTTAGTAAAAAGAATTAAAGAAACAGATGGAAGTGTTAAGCGAATAGAATAGTGAATTGTCGCATGGCGCTGCGCTTATCCGACCTACGCTTATTCGATTTAGATTTATGCTTATTTAATTTATTAATGGGTTGTTTGTATAAATAATAGGTAAAAAACGTTTCCTTAAGCTAAAGCTTTTAATGCTGCGTCCGATAAATTACTTAATAGGGTTTAGCGATTAAGGATAATCATGGTTAATAATGCACTTGGCAGCCACGCTAATTTAAGCACTTTACTTGCCCAATCAGTTAATAACGCTAACCAAACCTCTGTGAGTCCTTCACTACTAACCGGTAGCGACCTTCAAGCTATTAATGATTTACAAACTAACGAGTCAAAAATAACCGATGGGTTATTAAGCCAGTTAAATAATAAAACTCTTGATGAAGAACTAGCTAGTAATCAAAAGGTAGAGAACGTTTTAAAGCAGCAACTTACCTCGTTATTTACTATTTCAAGCACGCCCAGCATGCTTAACTATAAACTCTCCGATGAAGAACTCGCCCTGCGCACCGTAATAAGCTCTCAGCATGAGGGGTTATTAAAAAACGAAAATAGCACCCAATTAATTGAGCGATTAAATACGTCGGTTAAAAATATTCAGGGTGCTTATGCTAATACCAGCGATATTTTATCGAGTTTAGGTCAGCTTGGGCATGAGCAAAAAACGTTTTTAGCCTCAAGCCAGCAACGTGTTGAGCGTTCACTTAATCCATACATGGAAAGCCTTAATCGCACAAAATACGAGGATGACGATAACTACCTGTTTGAGCTCTCGGTAAAAACTAAAGAGGGTGATGTTATAAACATTACCTTTAACTCATCGCAAGGTTATGACGAAAAAACAGGTGAAGCGATAGATGGCTTTGGCATAAGTTACGAAGTTAATGGTAATTTATCTGAGGCTGAACATGGCGCTTTAACGCAGGTTATGGCGGGTGTTGGCGAAATGGCCGATGAATTTTTTAAAGTGAGCGAAAACTCATTTAACCCTCTTATAGTGCCAAATCAAACAGACATGAGCTTAGATTTTTTAGCGGACTTTAATAGTGAACAGTTAGCCGGTTTTAATGTGTCGTTTTCAACAACGCAAAATGATGCGCTTGATACTGCCCAGAACACGCTTGATTTAAGTTATTCCATTGATGAAGCATCAAACCAGCAAGCACTTGTGTTTAAAGCCGTAGGTGGGCAAAACGACATTGATTTTGCACTTGATATGTCAACCATTGGCGCTAAAGACACGCAGCAAATGCAGCAGTATTTAGCGTCGCTCGATCAAAGCCTAGAAGATAGCCGAGTAAACAGTACTGAAGATGATAAAGAGTCGGCATTTGGGCGCAAAGGCGACGAGGCAATGCAGCAAGGTTTTGCATTGTTTAAAGGCGCTTTTGCGAGTATGTCGTCGGCTGCTGAGCGTTATAGCAATTTGGAGTCACTTGCAGAACAGCACTTTAATGACGGGCGCGCCATGGTTGCCGATTTGGTTGATAACATGATTACAAACGATGCCCGTTACCAAGGGCTTGGTAATAAAGCCCCAAATACATTGGGTGCGAGTATTTCTAAGCTCGCTGATTTTTATGCCACTTTTTCATATGCGCTGGATAACGGCGACTATCAGCCTAAAAGTACTATTGAGCTAAGCCAAGTAACTGAACAAGCCCAATTAGGGGATCTTAGCGGTGTAACGCAAAGTAAAAATGTAAGCAGCCACTTTGATTATCAATACAGTCGCCCTGATTACTACAACAAAGAAGAGAGTTATAACGTAAACACCGCCGTTAAAAATAAAGAACTTGTGGGGCTCGATCAGTCTCACGAGGTTGATGTTGATACAAAAATGTTTGAGTTTAATCCGCAAACCAATCAATACGAGCTGCAAATGGCGATGCAAGAACAAACCGTTAGTAAAAGCAACATTCGCTTAATTGACGATATTTGGCTTGAAGAAAACGAAAACAGCTACAACATGAATAAAAAAGAGCGTGTTGAGAGTGACGAAAAGCAAGACGAGTTTAAAAAAACAAGCAGCCATTCTCATAATAAACTAGTTACCCTAATTGGTGATTTAGACAAGCTAGCTGAGAATAAAGACGTAAGGCGAGAATATTTAACTAACTTATCGCAAGTTAACTTTTTTATGGATAAAAAGTAACGGTTTTGAGTTGTTCACTCCACACTCAATATTGGGTATAGTCGTTTAATACCTAAATTAATACCTAAATTAAGAGCAACCTTATGTTTAAACAATTAATTTTACTGTGCGCTTTAAGCATGCCGCTTGTAAGCTATGCTACAGCGCCATTTTCGGGCGAGATAAGTACGCAAGCACTGCTAAGCGACTACGACAAGTTTAACGAGCAATACAAAGCGTATACACCAACAGCACAAGATATAGCCCTAATGCAAAAGCTAGAAGGCAAAGAGCTTATTGTATTATTTGGAACGTGGTGCCACGATAGTGAGCGCGAAGTGCCAAAACTCATTAAGTTAATTGATGCATCGAAAGTACAAATTGCAAGCATTGACTATGTGGCCGTAGGTTACAACAAGCAAGACGATGCAGGCATTGCACAGGCTCACGACTTACAATACACACCAACGTTTATTGTTAAACAAAATGGCAAAGAGTTGGTACGCGTAATTGAAAAGCCAACGGGTACGTTAGCGCAAGACTTAACTCAGGGTTTGTAAGGTCTATTCTTATGTTATGGCAATTCAATTAAAAGGATGTATAAAGGTTGGTTTTCTGTGATTTGTTGCTAATTATAGCCTGTCATTTAACGTCAATTAAGTAAGCGTTTTGTGAGCATCAACCCGCGATTTTATTTATAATTAATATGGATATTTATGAAGTGCGAAAAGTGTAAATCAGGAATTACCTCCCCAATTGTTAAAACGACAAATATTAACGGGACTCCAATCGCGTCATCATTTTGCCCAGTCTGCGGTGAAAATTTAGATGATTCAAAAAGGTATTGGGTTTTATTAATTATTTTACTTATCGGCATTGGTGTAGCATCAAGATATTTTTCTTAACCCTAGTTATATTACCCACACATGTGAATGAGCAAGACTTTGGTTTTGATTATTAGTCTTTTACTTAAAAGTTATGTGACTTAGGAAATTAATGCGAACTGAAAAAGTTCAATTGTGGTTTATGATAAATGCCAACAAATTGTATGTATCTGCAGCTGTTTTTGGTGCTATTTTTGTCTTGATCTGGGGGGATGCTTCTCAATGGGAATACGAGGAAGATAAAAACCACTTCAGCACTTTTTTTTCATCAATTGATAGCCGAATTAGTTTTGTAAGGCATGGTTATTCAGGTACCAGTTTAAGAGTTGTTGTGAATTTTGATGCCGAAGGGCTCACTCTGGATGAAATAAAAAATATAACGCCAAAATATAAACATCTGATTCTTGAGCGCATTTGCAATGATTTAGAGAGTTTGAAAGTTTTAGAAGACGGCTACTATTTTGATGTGGATTTAAGGATACCAGCTTTGAACACATGTTTAAAAATTATTTTAATTTAATAGTAAAGCATGAAAGGTGTATCACGTGACACAAGTGAGTTTTAACTTAGCTAATAGGCATTAGAAAGACTAAAGGGCTCAAATTTTGACTTAAAAGATTAAACTTTATGTAAATTTGCTACTAGTGCCTTACTACTTACAGATTGCGATCACTAAACAGGCTTTTTTCAAACGCTTGTGCAGCGTGTGAAGAGGGTCTGTCCTTATAGTGTAATTGATAAAGTGGCCGAGAGAGTTGCTCGTTATTTTTTTGGCTCAAGCGTGTTAATTTGCCTAGTTGCACTAAATCCTCAGTAACTACATTTGGCAATAAAGCGACCCCCATACCTTGAGCGACGGCCCTTGCTATGGCTTCGTTGCTGCCTAATTGCATACTTTGCTCTGCTTGCACGCCATGCTCTGCTAATAACTTAACCGACACATCTAAAGTGCCAGAGCCTGGCTCGCGCAGTAGCCAAAACTGCTCGTTTAACCATGCTTTTAAGTTTTTAGTGGGCTTAAAGTTACTAGGTATAACAACACTCATTAAATCGTTTTGCCAGTGCTTACTTATAATATGCGGCTCGGTTGGTGTGCCTTCAACCAGTGCTAAATCTATAGTGCATTCTAGTAAGGCAAGCTCAATTTGCGCGGTATTGGCAACTTGTACTTCTACTTTTATATCTGGGTACTGCGCGCAAAATTTAGCTAAATAGGGCGGTAGCCAATAGCTGGCAATGGTTGTACTAGTGCCTATAACGAGCGTGCCACGCTTAAGCCCTGTACGCGATTTAATATCTTCAATGGCGGCTTTTTCAATGGCAAAAATGCTACGTGCATGATCATACAAGGCTTGGCCGCCCTCGCTTAAGGTAAGTTTTTTGCCTTTAGATGCACGCTCTATAAGTTGAATATTTAATTGGTGCTCAAGCTCTTTTAGCGCTTTAGATACAGCCGGTTGGCTTATAAAAAGCGCCTCGGCTGCGCCTGAAAAACTACCAAGCTTTGCTACCGTATAAAACACCCGAAGTGCATGCAAGTTCATCGTGCCTCTCAAATTACATAACCTTAAGTTATCGAATCATGATTTTAATGTATTGGAGTTATATTTTGCGCTTTCTTAAAATGAAGTCAACAGTTTAACGTTGTTCAATTGAGAGAATATTATGCTTAGCGCTATTAAAAATTTGGGTATTAATACTAAGCAATACGGCGATACGCGCTGGTGGTTAGGTATGCTGCTGGTGGTTGTTTTGGCGGGAGCATCTGTTGCATTAAGTAAGTTACCCATAATGCAAAGTGCGCAATTTAGCTCTTTAACGATTGGTATAGTGCTTGGCATTATTGTGGGTAACAGTGTGTTTTCGCGTATTGCTACGCAAACCGATATAGGTGTTGATTACGCTAAAAGTATATTGCTTAAAGCGGGGGTTGTGTTGTTTGGGTTTAGAATTACCTTTGCGCAAGTAGCGGGTGTAGGCTGGGAAGGCTTATTAATCGATGTTGTAATGCTGTTAGGCACATTTATTTTGGCAGTGCAGCTAGGTAAGCGCGTATTTAAGCTTGATGAACAAACAACCATATTAATTGGCGCGGGTAGTTCTATTTGTGGTGCCGCTGCGGTTATGGCAACTGAGCCTGTAATAAAAGCACAGGCGCATAAAGTATCGGTAGCGGTGGCAACGGTGGTGGTGTTTGGCACGTTAAGCATGTTCGCCTACCCAATTATGTTTGATTACATGGGGCTGAGTGAACACGCTTACGGTATTTTTGTAGGCTCAACTATTCATGAAGTAGCGCAAGTGGTTGCAGCGGGCACTGCTGTAAGCGCCAATGCTGCAGATACCGCCGTTATAGAAAAAATGCTAAGGGTGATGATGCTTGCACCATTTTTAGTGGGCTTATCGTTTTGGCAAAGTAAAAAGCATGCTAAAACAAACAATAACGAGCATGGCGGCGAGCAAAAAGCAGGTATTACGATCCCTTGGTTTGCGGTGTTATTTATTGTGGCAAGTGGTGTACATTCGCTATCAGTTATTCCTCAAGTGGCTACAAGCGCAGTTGTTTGGTTTGATAATATATTACTCACCATTGCGATGGTGGCTTTAGGCTTACGCACACATGTAGGGGCAATTCGCCAAGCGGGTATTAAACCGCTGTTACTGGCGCTGTGTTTATTTTTGTTTTTAACATTGGGTGGTTACGCTATTAATATAGGCATTGCTGAGCTGTTTTAAACGTTACTTTGTAAAAGTTGATTGGCGGTTTAAATTGGCCAATCAACTTCGTTTAAGGTATCCAGCTGCGTGCTGGTATTTTCATTGCCTTGCCATTTATTAGTGTAAACAGCGTGCGGGTCAAACTGTAACGTTTGTTTTTCAATATTGAAGTGCCTACCACCACGCGGATCAACGCCTACACCTACTATATATTGCCAATTACCCCAATTAGCGGCTACATCGTAATCAATCAATTGTTGTTCAAAATAAGCTGCCCCATAGCGCCAATCAAGGCCAAGCTCGTTCACTAAGCAGCTTGCTGCAATTTGCCTTGCTCTATTTGATATATAACCCGTAGCGTTTAGCTCGTTCATAATGGCATTGACTAATGGGTAGGGTGTTGAGCCATTACACCATGCAGCAAAGCGGTTTGGCATAAATGTAGTAAGGGGTTTTGTTTGTTTTTGGCCTTTAAAATTAAACAGGCTTTTACCTGCCTTAAGTGCATGCCATTTAAAATATTCTCGCCATAGCAATTCAAATTTAATCCAGTAAGTAGACTCGTTTGTTATTTGGTTATGTTCGTACGCCTCAACTGCTTTATAAACTTGCCGCGCACTTACACAGCCAAAAGCAAGCCAGGTACTAAATTTTGTGGTGTTATTAAAGCCATCAAGCTCGTTTCGAGTTATTTTATAAGTACTTGGTAGTAAACCTGAAAAGTATTGCTTTAAGTGTGTTTGCGCACTTTTAAACCCGCCATGCATTACACCATTATTTGCTATACGCTCTAAAGGTTTTTTAGCGCACAGGGTTATTGGCTGAGGGAGCAAACCGTTTGGTAATGTTGAAAGTGAAATGGGGCTAGTGGCGGCCTCTACCTTTTTACGAAACGGGGTAAAGTGTTTAGGTAATTCGCTTAAATCAAAGGGGAGGTCACTTTGCTTAAAGAGCGTGTCTTGCTGCGCCCCTGTAAACTGTACATTGGGGCAATGTGCTTTGAGTAAGTTTATTTGGCGTTGCTCGTACAGGCCAAATTGCTCGCTGTATACAACTTCATCAATATTTTGCTTATTAATACGCGCTTTCAAAAGCGATACAGGTTCCCCTTCAAGCACATGCAGGGTTTGCCCGCGCTCAATAAGTGCTTGTTGGAGTTCGTACAAGCTTTGCATTAAAAACTGCTGTTTATGCACGCCATACGGCTTTTGTTGATAGTTATTATTTTTAAACCAGTGCGGGTTTATTACAAATACAATATCGAGCGCACATTGCTTAGTAGCAAGTTCGCTTAAAATAGGGTTGTCGTCTATTCGTAAATCGTTTTGTAGCCAATATAAAATGCGTTTGCTCATAGGTTTACTCAGGTTTTTGTAATCATTAACTTTACGAAGCAAAAGCGGGTAGGGATTAGTTTTGAGGTGTTTAAGAGGGTTTTAAAAAGAGGCGGCAAATAATACCGCCTCCTTTAATGTTAAATAGCCGATTTTTGTTTTGCTATCCAATCGTTTATTACGTCTTCTAATACTTCCATAGGCAGCGAGCCTTGGCCGATAACGGTGTCGTGAAAGCTGCGAATATCAAACTTAGCCCCGAGTTCTTTTTCGGCTTTTGCACGCAGTTCGCGTATTTTTATTTCGCCCATTTTGTACGAAAGCGCTTGGCCTGGCCATGATATATAACGATCTATTTGATCCTCCACCGCGCTTTGTGGCAAAGCAGTGTGATCTGCCAAGTAGTCAATTGCCTTTTGGCGGCTCCAGCCAAATGCATGAATACCGGTATCAACAACGAGTCTCACGGCGCGCCACATTTCGTAACCTAAACGACCAAAGTCGCTGTATGGGTCTTGATAAAAGCCGGCTTCTTTACCTAAGCGTTCGGTGTAAAGTGCCCAGCCTTCGCCAAATGCTGAGTGGCTAAGTGTGCGTCTAAATTCGGGTACATTTAACTCCATTGCAATAGCGTTTTGTAAATGGTGCCCTGGTATTGCCTCGTGCAGGCTTAGCGCTTCTAAATTATACAAAGGTTGCAACTTAGGTGTTGAGGCTAAAAAGTAAGTGCCAGGGGAGCGGTTATCAGCAGGTGGCATATAAAACGCGCCGCGACTCGCTGAGCCTTTTATAGTAAAGGTGTTTCGCGGTAAATGATTAAAGTAGGTGGGTAACTTGCCATACATTTTTTGCGTAATAAAGGCTGTTTTTTCAAGCAGGTCTTGCGCGTCTGTTGCGTAAAATTGCTCATCGGTCGCTAAAAATTCTAAAAACTCAGCATACGTGCTATCAAAACCTACTTTATCAATGATGTTTTGCATTTGCGTTTTTATACGCGCCACTTCTTTTAAGCCAAGCTCATGAATTTGCTTTGGTGTGGCATTGGTTGTGGTGTAGTAATTAACTGCATATTTGTAATACTCAAGCCCGCCTTTAACGCTTGAAATACCTGGCTGCGCTCTACAGTTAGGCATGTAGTCGTTTTCAAAAAAGTCGTAAAAGTGCTGATAAGCCGGTACTACTTTTGAGCTAATTAAGGCTTTTGCTTTGTTTTGGTATGTGGCCTTTTGCTCTGCTGTAAACGTATTTGGTATACGTGTAAAGGGCTCGTATAAGGCACTGTTTTCAGGTTGCTTAACAATATGAGCGTTAATGCTCTGGCTGTAATTTTTAAATGTTTTGCAGTAGTGCGTATACCCCAGTTCAATTCCTTCCTTCATCAAGTTAATGTTTTCTTGATTAAAGCGAGGGTAGTCGGCAAGGCTTACTAAAAATGCGTTGTAATCATCAGGTGTTAAAAATGCCATATTAGCCGGTGCTTCGGCAAAGTAGGTATGCCAGCCACTTAAAAAGTTAACCTGAAAATACTTATCTTGAAAAAGGTAACTTTGCTGCTCTGTTTCTCGCTCGTATTTAAATAAACGGTAGTTCATTAATTGCGAGCTGCTCAGCGTTTTAGGATCTATTTTACTTAAGCTTTTTAATACATTGTTATTATAAGCTTGGCGCTTTGCAATGGCTTGTTCGGTCCAATTTGGTAATGTACCACTGGGTTTCCAACCATCAGGGTCGGTACGAAAGAATATTTTTTCGGCTTTTGCATTTTGCCAATGGTTATCAATAATGGTTTTTAAATCTGCATTGCTATCGGCTGCGCTCGGCAGTGATGCTACAGCTAAGCAAATAGCTAAAATTGTTTTTTTAAACATATTATTCTCATTTTTAGCGCGTTAATTTTTATTAGTTTACGCACATGTGTCATTTTTGTTTTTAATATAGTACCAAGTTAACCTTATCAATGCGCTTACTTTTATAACCAGTATCAATCGGTTTTACTTTTGATTGAACAAATTTCACCGCTGAAATGAGTGGGCCACTAGTTTATTGTTTTATCAGCGTTTAGAATGACTAAAACTAATTACAATAAAAGACTGTCATGTTTAATAAAGTAATAGCGCTGATTGATGAAGCTAATAACCTAGACCCTAATACTGAGCAGTACAATGGGCAAAGCTTTCCAAAAGAGTATTTATACGCCTTGCGTATGAGCGAAATGTTAACTCGCTTTAAACCTAACGCCGATGCACTCATGCAAGTTGCAGTGCGCGCACAGCATATTCAGCGTTGGAAGTCGCCACGTAGCGACTTTGAAATGAACAAGCAGGGTTATCATCAATGGCGCAGCGCACTTTATATTTTTCATGCGTCACTAGCCGTTGAATTAATGAAACAGGCTGGGTTTAACGATACGGACCAAAACCGTGCTTATAACGCTGTTGCTAAAAAAGATATTAAGCGCAATCCAGATAGCCAACTAGTTGAAGATGTAGCAAGTTTGGTATTTATTGAGCACTACATGCTTGGGTTTGCCAATGCAAAACCAGATTACAATGAAGAAAAATGGATTGGTATTATTCGTCGTACATGGCAAAAAATGTCAGATGAAGCCCATGAGTTTGTACTTGCAGGTAATATTACGTTACCGGCGCCGCTTGTTGGGCTTATTCACAAAGCACTTGAGTAAAAGAAAATAAATAAAAAGGAATTTTAAATGTATTGTCCTCGTAGTAATACGCCACTTGAACCTTTACTTGTTGGCGGGATTACTGTTTTTACGTCAGCGCAAGGCGGCGTATTTTTTGATAACAGCCAAATTTTTAAGTTTAGCTCGCCGGAGTTAAAGCATGCTCAGGTTTTACTTAAGTATTTGAGTAATTATACCGAAGGTGAGGGCGAAGTCTCATCGCGAGTAAATTGCCCTAAATGTTTAAGTATTGTGATGATGCGCCGGTATTTTTCGCCGCTTAAAGTGGTTGAAATAGACGAATGCCCAGGTTGTGCAGGCATATGGCTTGATAGCGGCGAGCTGGCAAAAATACACGAAAACCATTTAACCCCCCGAGAGCGAAAGCTGTTAGCCCACGAAATGGCAACCAATCATGGGTTTATAACTATTAAGCCGCCAAAATCAAAGTATTACCCCAGAGCGCCTAAAAATGTTCAAGACACGACAGTTGAACGGCTGGTGCAATTAGCATTACTTAATTTTTAGTAATAAAAAACAGCGTACTAAAAAGTACGCCGTTTTTTTGTAATAAATTAACGCTTATGCAGTTTATTTATTACGGTTTTCTTTTGCAAATGCACGTATTTTACGTTTTTGCGAAAGCGTTACTTTGTTAGTACGCCCTGCAAATGGGTTATCACCTTCTCTAAATTCAATTTTGATTGGGGTGCCCATAATTTTCAGTGCTTTACGGTAATAGTTCATCAGGTAGCGTTTGTAGCTATCTGGTAAATCGTGAACTTGGTTACCATGAATTACAATACGTGGCGGGTTATAACCACCGGCATGCGCATATTTAAGCTTAACACGACGACCACGAACAAGCGGCGGCTGGTGATCGGCCTGTGCCATGTCCATAATACGGCGAAGCATTGCGGTGCTAATACGCTTAGTTGCTGACTCGTACGCTTCATCAACCGATTCAAATAAATGACCAACACCTGTACCGTGAAGTGCAGATATAAAGTGTAAGCGTGCAAAGTCAATAAAGCCTAAACGGCGATCAAGCTCTGTTTTAATACGATCTTTAACGTAGTCGTCAAGGCCATCCCATTTATTAACGGCAATAACCAGCGAACGACCTGAGTTAAGAGCAAAACCTAATAAGCTTAAGTCTTGATCAGAAATACCATCGCGCGCATCCACAACAAGTAAAACCACGTTACAATCTTCGATTGCTTGTAATGTTTTAATTACTGAGAACTTTTCAACTACGTCACTTACTTTTTTACGCTTACGAACACCGGCTGTGTCAATTAACACATACTCTTTGTCGTTACGCGTCATTGGAATATAAATAGAATCGCGCGTTGTACCTGGCATATCATATACAATTACACGATCTTCACCCAATATACGGTTTGTAAGTGTTGACTTACCAACGTTAGGGCGACCAATAATAGCAAGCTTTACAGGTTTGTCTGCAAACGCTTGATGATCGGTATCATCACCTTCGCCTTCTTCGTAAAGATCGATTAATTCTTCGTCATCACCTGTTACTTCTTCATCTTGAGCAGCTAGTTCAGCAATAAGCGGCTGAAGTGTTTGTTCAAGTAATAGGGTAATACCACGGCCATGTGCAGCTGCAATGTGATGTATTTCACCTAATGATAATTGGTAAAATTCAGCACAGTTTGAATCTGCATCAATGCCATCGGTTTTATTGGCAACAACAAAGCACTTTTTCTCTTGTTTACGCAAGTGATTAGCAATGGCTTGGTCAGCTACGGTCATACCTACACGAGCATCTACTAAAAACAGAACAATGTCGGCTTCTTCAATGGCTAGCAGAGATTGATCTGCCATTTCGATTTCGATGCCTTCTTCTGAGCCATCAATACCGCCCGTGTCTACCACGATAAATTCATAGCCATCGTAACTAGCTTGGCCATATTTTCTATCTCGTGTTAAACCTGGAAAATCGGCTACGAGTGCATCACGAGTACGTGTTAAACGGTTAAATAATGTGGACTTGCCCACATTGGGTCGCCCAACTAGAGCGATCACGGGAAGCATAAACTACCTCTTTAAAAAACAACAAAAGGCTTCGCAGTGCGAAGCCTTACAAAAAACAATTAACTATTAGCAGGTTATACTAATAGCAGTCAGTTAGTTTGGTATTTTTACCATACTAACTTCACCATCGCGGGTGTATAAAATTAGCTTATCGTCGGCAACAACTGGCTCAACAAAAAAGCCCGAGCTGTCAAAGTCTTCTCGAGATACTAGCTCGCCAGTTTCTTTATTTAGCCAATGTAGGTTACCTTCTTGGTCGCCTAAAGCTAAGTGGCTACCTGCAACTGCAGGGCCTGTTAGGTACCAACCACGTAGAGCGGGTTGGCTCCAACGTTCAATACCTGAATTTTTATCTAATGCGTAAATAACACCATCGCTATCTACTAAATAAATTGTTTGTGCATCCATCGCAATTTCGCGGTAGCTGCTGTACTCACGTTTCCATACTACGTTGCCAGAGCGAATATCTACAGCAGCTAAGTTGCCGTTGTAAGCTATAGCGTAAGCGTATGGACCGCTAATAAGTGGTTGAGTGTCTACGTCAACTAGGCGTTCAAATTCTGATGCGCCTTTAGCAACCGCAATTTCTGCGCTCCATGCTGAGTAACCACTGTCTGAAATTAAAACGCTTAGCTTGCCTGTTTCAAGGCCTACTAATACACCACCGTTAGCAACAGTTGGCGAGCTTTGTCCGCGTAATGTTAGTGGTGGAACTTCTTGTTCAAAACTCCAACGCTCTTCGCCCGTATCTGGGTGAAGGGCTAACAATTTACCAGAGCCTAAATTTACAAATATTAAGCCATCGCCTGCTGTTGGTTTAGACAGTGATTCGCCTGGTACATTTTTACGCCAAACTTCTTCACCGGTTTCGCGATCTAGGGCAATAATAAAGCCGTGTTCAGAACCTATATAAATTTTACCATAGGCTTGCAAAATACCACCTGATAATTTTGCATTACCGTTGTCAGCCCATGGCCAAAACGATAAATCTTGGCGTACATCGGTTTCCCACTTCGTATCGCCGTTAGTAAGCGAAAACGCTTCTACTTGGCCTTCGCGGCTAGCAACATATACAGTATCTTTGTAAACAGCTGGTGTTAAACGAGAAAAGTAATGCTCTACGCCATCACCTACAGATTCTTGCCAAACAACGTCAGTTTCAAATTGGTTTACAATTTCAGGAAGTACTAGTTCATCTTCATCATCACTTGATGAACAACCCATCAGTGTTGCCATACATAGGGCAAGGGCTGCTGTTGTAAATTTTTTCATACCTAAAACCTTATGCCGCTGGGCTAGTTACTGCTAGGTCATCTAACTTAATTTGTAATAGTGGGTTACTTGTTAATCCACCCGCATCTATTGCTGCTTGGTATGCAGTACGTGCTTGATCTTTGTTACCTTGCTGTGTGTAAATGTCGCCTTTAAGCTCGGCAACGTTTGCATTGAATGCTTCAGGTAATGGTGCATTTAATGTAGTTAATGCATCGTCATAGTTAGTTTGTGCAATTTGAATTCGCGCTAAACGTGTAATCGCAATTGCTTTTAATTCTGTATTTTCAGTATTAGACACTATCCAGCTTAGCTTTTCGCTTGCTACATCTAATTTTTTTGCTTCTACAGCGTCTTTTGCAGCAACAAATGCAGCAAGTGTTGCGTAGTTTGTATCTTTATTTTCGCTAATAAACGCATCAGCTGAAGATAATACATCATCACTTTCAACAAGCGCTGTATATGAATCTGATGCTTTTTCAGCGGTAGTAATTTGGTTTTGGTTATATGCTTTCCAGCCATATAAGCCACCAAGGCCAACAAGTATGCCTAGTGCAAGTGAAATGCCGTTTTCACGGAAAAAGCGTTTAATGGCTTCTGCTTGTTGTTCTTCTGTTGAATAAATATCCATTCTTACCTCTAATGTTCGCTTAGCCGTTAATAAGCTCAGCTAATAGCGCTTTAGCTTGTTCTAATTCTAATGTGACTTGTTCTTTACGCTCGCGTAAATACTTGATGGTCACAACGCCTTTTTCTAATTCATCTTCACCAATAATCACTGCAACAAGTGCATCGCTTTTATCAGCACGTTTTAATTGTTTTTTAAAGTTGCCGCCGCCCGCATGCACCATAACGCGTAAACCCGGTACGTCTTTACGTAGTTGCGCTGCAATTGCAGGAGCTTGAATGCTTGCTTTGTCGCCCATTGCTGCTAAATATACATCAGCATTACGACGAATGTCACCTACACACTCAAGCGCTTGTAGTAATAACACTAAGCGCTCTAGACCCATTGCAAAACCAACAGCTGGGGTTGCTTTGCCGCCAAGCTGTTCAACTAAGCCGTCGTAACGACCGCCAGCACATACAGTGCCTTGTGCGCCTAAGCTGTCGGTTACCCATTCAAATACGGTACGGTTGTAGTAGTCTAAACCACGTACTAACTTTTCATTAACCGTATATGAGACGCCAGCAGCGTCTAAACGTTCACATAAATTTTCAAAATGTTCTTTTGATTCAGCGTCTAAGTTTTCAGACAATTTAGGCGCATCAGTTAAAATTGCTTGTACGTCTGGGTTTTTGCTATCAAGTACGCGTAATGGATTTGAATACATACGTCGTTTTGAGTCTTCATCAAGCACATCAATGTGTTGCTCAAGGTAGGCTACTAACGCATCACGGTAATCTGCACGCGCTTCGTTAGAGCCTAAAGAATTTAGCTCTAAACGAACGTGGTCAGTAATACCAAAGGCTTCCCATAGTTGCGCTGTTAATAAAATAACTTCTGCGTCTATGTCGGCTGTGGCAATACCAAATGTTTCTAAACCAAATTGGTGAAACTGACGGTAACGACCTTTTTGCGGACGCTCGTGACGAAACATTGGACCCATGTACCAAAGGCGTTGTTCTTGGTTATATAGTAAGCCATTTTGATTGCCAGCACGTACGCATACTGCGGTGCCTTCTGGACGAAGTGTTAATAAGTCGCCATTGCGATCGGCAAAGGTGTACATTTCTTTTTCTACTATATCGGTAACTTCACCAATAGAGCGTTTAAATAAGTCGGTTGATTCTACAATAGGAAAACGAATTTCTTGATAACCGAACGATGCTACTGTCTCGCGTAAAATGCTTTCTACTTTCTGCCAAACTTGTGTATCGCCCGGCAGACAATCGTTCATACCGCGAACTGCCTGAATTTGTTTTGCCACTGATAAATCCTAAATGCTGTTTATGTGTAATAAAAAATGCTTACACAACAAGAATGCTAAAAATTGACCCGCTATTATAGCGTTCTGGTCATAAAGGTAAACGCCAAACACCGCTGTTTGGCGCTTTATACGGTATTTATTCGACTATTTTAATATCGATAGGTGTTTGCTGCTCTTTTTGAGCAATAAAGTCGCGCACGTAGCCTTCGAGCTGGTCAACAATGTTGTTGTTGTCAATACGCGCTTTTTGGCGCTCACCATTAATGTATAAACCTGAGCGACGGTTTGCACCGGCAAGGCCAATATCACTCACAAGGGCTTCACCTGGGCCGTTTACAACACAGCCAATTACCGAAACCGATACAGGCTCAATAATATCTTCAAGGCGCTCTTCTAGCTGGTTCATGGTGCTTACTACATCAAACTCTTGACGAGAACAGCTTGGGCAGGCAATAAAGTTAATACCGCGCGAACGTATGCGCAGCGATTTTAAAATATCAAAACCTACTTTAATTTCTTGAACAGGGTCAGCTGCAAGCGACACTCGCAGTGTATCGCCAATACCTTCGGCAAGTAGCATACCTAAACCTACGGCTGATTTAACCGAGCCAGATCGCATGCCGCCCGCTTCGGTAATACCTAAATGCAGTGGTTGGTCTATTTCTTTAGCGAGTAAGCGATAGGCGCCTATCGCTAAAAATACGTCTGATGCTTTTACCGATATTTTAAATTGGTCAAAATCAAGGCGGCGTAATATATCTACATGGCGCATTGCTGATTCTAATAAGGCTTCAGGTGTAGGCTCGCCATATTTTTCTTGTAAGTCGCGCTCAAGTGAGCCGCCATTTACACCAATACGAATAGGAATGTTATGCTCGCGAGCCGAATCGACCACAGCTCTTATACGCTCTTCGCTACCTATATTACCTGGGTTTATGCGCAGACAATCTACGCCGTACTTTGCCACTTTTAAGGCTATACGGTAATCAAAGTGAATATCGGCTACTAGCGGAATAGTCACTTGTTCTTTAATACTTTTAAACGCTTCAGCTGCGTCCATAGTCGGTACTGATACACGCACTATGTCGGCACCTGCATCTTGTATTGCCTGAATTTGTGCAACGGTTGCATCAACATCCATGGTGTCGGTATTGGTCATTGATTGCACAGCAATAGGGGCGCCGTCACCAATAGGGACGTTACCTACATTGATACGGGTGGATTTTCTGCGTTTAATTGGGGATTCTGAAAACATAGCGACTACTCTGCTAGTGGTAATGTAAATTTGGCTAAACGGTTTTTAGGAAATGCAGAAACATCTACAGGTTCGCCGTTTAAAGTAATGTCTACAGCGTCATGCTTACCAAGCACAACTGAAAAAGGAGGCGTTCCGATTACGGTCATAATGTAGCCTGCTTTTTTAACGCCGAATGCTATTTTTTCGCCTTCGCCATCGTAAATTTCAACCCAACTTTCGCCGTTAAAGTTCATAACAATTGTACTGCTAGCATCTTCTTGGCTTTCGTTGTTAGATGTAATAGGAGCCGTTTCTGTAACGGCTTCTGAGCTTGTTGATGTTTCAAGCGTATCTTTTGATTCTAATAGTGATTCGTCGTTAATTTCGGCTTGTTGCTGTTGCTGTAAAATACTGGGTTGAGCTGCTTGTCGTTCACTCATTATTGAGTTGGCAACGTTTATTTTACTGGTTTGCTCTTCAATGGGGGTAGCGTTTTGCCAAAACCATAAAGCAGATGAGCCAATAACAATCGCTAAAATTAAATAACTAAAAAACATTAAACGGTTGTCGCTTGCTTCTTTTTCTGTTCGGCGCGAAAAGCTTTGCATATTAGCGGGCTTGGTCGGCTCTGGTGGGGCCGGCATCATTGCTAATATAGGTGCGCTATCGACTTTTAATTCACGGCAATAATTTTTTATATAGCCTTTAACAAAAGTGATAGGGCCTAGTAACGCAAATTCATCATTTTCAAGGCGTTTAATTTGAAGTTCAGACAGCTTTAACGGTGCAGCGATAGTTGCGATGCTAACGTTTGCTTGCTCTCTATGATTTTTTAGTATTTGTCCTACAGTTGGCTGTTCGCTCTGTGTTTGCGTATTTTCTTCATTCATAATGTGTATGAGTCTGGATCCACTAGTAAAAGTCTGTGCCCTGGTTTTAATGCTATATCAGGACTTAATTTATTCCATCGCATTAATTCATCAATTAATACATGCCGCTGGGTAGCTATATCGTAAAGGGAATCACCAGCTTTAATTTCGTAATAAATATTAGGATCGTTTAGGTATATTTTACTTCCATTCATTACCCGATCCGACTCTTTTAAACCATTCCATTGCAGGAGTTTTTGTAGTTTAACATTGTATCGCACCGAAATGCTAAATAGGTTTTCGCCAACAGCAATTACATGAAATGGCACGCGTAAAGGCGATACTTTAGGATTAAGCATTGGAAGCTCAGTTTTTTGCACTGCTTCGTAGCTTTTAAATTCAATATCAGCATTATTTTGATAGTTGCTGTTTTCAAAAACGGTTGTATTTTTAGTCGCTTCGTAGAATACCACGTCACTACTGTTTTTTTGATTCGTAACTGCAGGTGCAGAATTACTGTAGTTACTAGTTTGCTGCGAATTAAACTGGCCTGTTTTAGGTGCGCCAAACGAGATTATTGTTACCTCGTCATCGGCTTTAGCCGGTTGTTTTGTCGCTATAACTTCTTTTTGAGGTTCTAAAACGGGTTGCGCTTTTTCAGGCGCTGCTACTATAGAATCTGCAGAGTCGTGCTCAGTAGTAAGTGCAAGCATAACAGCCGATGTATCGGTAGGGTTGCTTGGCGCGACGACTTTAGGAGCTTCTTCTTTTTGGGTCGTTACTTGTTTTGCTATTACGGTTGCTTCGTCGGCTTGCGTAATGAGCGTATTTGGCAATGCTTGAGCTTGCTTTTCTCTTGCTATAACTGGATTTACATCTTGGTTATTTGCTGTTGCGAGCTTTTTATCTGTTTTTTGTTCGTTGTTTGTTACCAAGCTTGTTGAACCGTCCTGTGGCGAACGTTTCTTTCTAATAACTTTTATTTTTGGTTTTGAACTAACGTGTGCGCCGCTTGCGTCATTTTTTAGTTCTTTTAACTGCGCTTTACGGTATTTTTCTCGCAGTATTTCAAACTCATTAAAGCGTGTTCTTTTCTCTTTTAACGCATAGGCTTCGTTGCTGGTAGAGTAAGTTTGCAAAATAGTGTTGGAAATTTTTTCAGCTTCTTCAATTCTGCCCATTCGGTTTTTTACAAGGTAGCTAAGCATTAATGCGCGAGAAGATACTCGGCCCGTACTTTCATAGCGTTTTATAAGTTCACTGGCTTTGTACAAGTCACTTTTAGCGTAATACAGTGCGGCTAAGCTAATTAATGTAGATGTTCGCTGAGAGCTGTGATTAAGTGCCTGTTGAAAGTAGCTTTCTGCATTTTCAAAATCATCAAATTCAATAGCACACAAGGCTAAATTTTCGTAGCTTTCGGCAACGCGAATATAACTTGGTACTTCAATAGCTTTTAAAAATTGATCAGTTGCACGATCGTATTCATCAATACCACATAAAAACACACCGTAGTTATTGAGGGTGTTAGGATCGTCTGGCTTGATTTCAAGTGCTTTTTGGTAGGCTTTATCAGCTAGCGGGTTTTCGCCCACTTGTTGGTAGTAATAAGCAAGAGAGTAATGTACTTCAGGTAGGTCAGGAGCAAATGCTGCTGCACGTTCTAAATTGTATTTGGCTTGAGAATTATTACCCGTTTTTAAATACTGTAGGGCTAAAGCAATTCGTGTTCGTGCTGCGCCAGTATTATTAACTTTATTTTCGACGACGGGTTTATTACTGCCGTTATAACTACTTTCGCTCACACAGCCACTTAGGGCAAGTGTTGATAGTGTTATAGCAAGTATAGATCGCATTACCTTATCTCTTTATTTTTAGTCCATGTCGCCTATCTTACCTAAAAGCTTTACTCTTGCATCATTTATTTAAAAATAAACAACTTAACAGCCTTATATGGTTTATTCATATAAGGCTGTTACAGATTATGCTTGGTGGATATTAACGGCAATCGCGTTATCGTCGCGGATTTTCTTTTTAGCTAAGCGTTTAGTACGGTCAACTACGTCACCGACTAACTGACCGCAAGCTGCGTCAATATCATCGCCGCGAGTACGGCGCACAATACAGGTTACACCTGCAGCTTGTAGTACTTTTGAAAAGCGGTCGATACGGCTATTACTTGAGCGTGTGTACTCGTTACCCGGGAACGGGTTAAACGGAATAAGGTTTACCTTAGACGGTGTGCCTTTTAACGTTTGTACTAATGCATGCGCTTGGTCAGTGCTGTCGTTAATGCCATTAAGCATAACGTATTCAACAGTCACGTCTTTATTAGCCTTTGAACCGTCGATATAACGACGACACGCCGCTAAAAACTCTTCAATAGGGTACTTTTTATTAACAGGTACTAAAATATCACGCAGTGCGTTATCTGGTGCGTGAAGTGATATAGCCAGTGCTACGTCAATTTTTTCTTTTAGTAAATCAAGAGCAGGTACAACGCCTGAAGTACTTAATGTTACGCGGCGCTTAGATAAACCAAAGCCCCAATCGTCCATCATTAGTTCCATTGCTGGCACTACGTTTTTAAGATTAAGTAAAGGCTCGCCCATACCCATCATTACAACATTAGTCACTGGGCGCTTTTCGCTATGACCATCAAGGCCTATATCTTTAGCTACACGCCAAACTTGGCCAATAATTTCAGATACTTTTAAGTTACGGTTAAAGCCTTGTTGAGCAGTAGAACAAAAAGTACATTCAAGCGCACAACCCACTTGTGATGATACACATAACGTAGCGCGCTCTTTTTCAGGGATCCAAACGGCTTCTACTTCTTGGCCGCCTTCAAGAATAAGCGCGTACTTAATAGTGCCGTCGCTTGCTTGCTGGCGAACGGTGATCTCTGGCGCTACAATTTCGCATTCAGCTTTAAGTTTTTCTTTAAGCTTTTTATTTACGTTGCTCATATCGTCGAAGTTATCTACGCCAAAATGATAAATCCATTTCATCACCTGGTCACTACGAAACGGCTTTTCACCGAACGATGCAAATAGCTCGCGCATTGCTTCTCGGTTTAAATCTAATAAGTTAATCTTTTTTTGCTCGGTCATGAAACAACCTCAATCGGTGACGGTGGAGATAAAATTTACGAGGACGAATTGTACACAATTCACTCACTTTAATCATTAAGTAAAACATCATGAGTTTCTGATTAATACTTTACGTAATGACTAAAAAAGGGCCCGAAAGCCCTTTTCAATATGTTAACGAATTCGAATTAACGAGTACGTGAACAAAGCTCTTCGTCAGCGAAGAAGTACGCGATTTCGCGAGCAGCAGATTCAACAGCGTCAGAACCGTGAACAGCATTTTCGTCGATGCTATCAGCGTAGTCTGCACGTAAAGTACCAGCTAGTGCTTCAGCAGGGTTAGTAGCACCCATGATTTCACGGTTTTTAAGAACAGCGTTTTCGCCTTCAAGAACTGTAACCATTACTGGACCAGATGTCATGAAAGATACTAAAGCGCCAAAGAAAGGACGTTCGCTATGTTCTGCGTAGAAACCTTCAGCTTTCTCTTGTGAAAGGTGAACCATTTTAGCTGCAACGATTTTAAGGCCAGCAGTTTCGAAACGGTTGTAGATAGCGCCAATGTGGTTTTTAGCAACTGCATCAGGTTTTACGATTGAGAAAGTACGCTCTAAAGCCATCTTTATGCTCCAATAATTTTAAGTAAAAGTGTGAATATTAACGGGCGCGAATTATACGCGTTTTAAGTGAAAAATCCTAATTTTATTAAAAACCAGTTTGATTGCTGTTTTATGATCTCGATCAAATTTAAATTATTAGCCATATTTATACTGCTGCGCTTGTGTTTATGTATTTTTCAATAACACCAATTTCACTGGATTAATGCTTAATTTTTCAATCAAATTGGTAAAACTCATGCAACTGGTTTAAACCCAGTTCGATGTATGGAGCGCACATGTTACCCGTTATTTCTTCAATGCCTTTTATTCCTGAATTATTATGCCCCGCAGGCAGTTTAAAAAACATGCGCTACGCGTTTGCTTATGGCGCAGATGCGGTTTATGCGGGGCAGCCTCGTTATAGCTTGCGTGTGCGTAATAATGAGTTTGACCTAGACACTCTGCAAGTCGGCATTAGTGAAGCCCATGCGCAAAATAAAAAGTTTTATGTGGTGTCTAATATTGCGCCGCATAATGCCAAAGTTAAATCGTATTTACGTGACATTGAACCTGTTATTGCTATGGGGCCTGATGCGCTGATTATGTCAGACCCTGGTTTGATTATGCTTGTTCGTGAAAAATGGCCAGCCATGCCTATTCACTTATCAGTACAGGCGAATGCGGTAAATTACGCAAGTGTACAATTTTGGGCAAAACAGGGGATTGAACGTGTTATTTTATCACGGGAGTTGTCGCTCGAAGAAATAACCGAAATACGCACACTCTGCCCAGACACCGAACTTGAAGTGTTTGTACATGGTGCGCTTTGTATGGCGTATTCGGGGCGTTGTTTGCTCTCTGGTTACATAAATAAGCGCGATCCAAATCAAGGCACGTGTACTAATGCATGTAGATGGGATTATGATGTAAAACCAGGGGTTGAAAACGAAACCGGCGAAATGGTGCATAAAATTGACCCCAAACAGGTGATTCCTACTCTGGGTGAAGGCGCGCCAAGTAACGATGTATTTATGCTAGAGGAACAAGGTCGCCCTGGTGAGTATATGCCTGCGTTTGAGGATGAACACGGCACGTATATTATGAACTCAAAAGATTTACGCGCAGTACAATACGTAGAGCAGTTAACAGAAATGGGTGTACATAGTTTAAAAATAGAAGGGCGTACTAAGTCATTTTATTATGTAGCGCGCACAGCACAAGTTTATCGCAAAGCAATAGACGATGCTGTTGCGGGTAAACCATTTGATAATAACTTATTTAAAACTCTCGAAAATCTAGCGCATCGTGGTTATACAGAAGGCTTTTTAAAACGCCATGCCCATCAAGATTATCAAAACTATGAGTACGGTCATTCTGTATCAACTAAACAGCAATTTGTGGGTGAAGTACTTGGGCGCTGCGAAAATGGATTAGTTGAAATAGACGTTAAAAATAAATTTTGTACAGGTCACTCCTTAGAGCTTATGACACCACAAGGTAACTTTACTTTTAAGCTTGAATATATGGAAAACAAAAAGGGCGAAAGTATTAGCGATGCTAAAGGCTCTGGTCACATTGTAAAAATACCGCTAAATGAAGGCATTAACTTAGCGCATGCTATTTTAATGCGTAATCTTGAGGAACACCAAGATACTCGTAATCCATTTAAACAAGCTGTTTAGCTACAGCTGAATATAGTTTTTTCAAAAAACTCGGGGTTATAAAAACCCCGAGTTTGCGACTTTAGAGGGCGTTCAGAATTCTGTGTCAGCCTAAATTGCTAAATATCTA
>NZ_WTKZ01000034.1:40639-47770 GCF_011378805.1 Pseudoalteromonas sp. Z9A6 | reverse complement strand
ATCCCCATAAAAAGAAAAATGCCAGTCAGCTTAACTGACTGGCATTAGCGCATGCGCTCCTTTTTACTTTTTTACTTTTAATATAGTTTTATAAATTAACTACTTCTGACATCTACTTTAAGTTTTAGCTTTTGGCCAGGTTGTAAGTATTTTTGACCAGCTAAGTTATTCCACTTAATAATTTCGTTAACGCTTAGATTAAACTTAGACGCAATACGTGCAAGAGAATCACCTCGGCGTACTTTGTATGTAATAGTACGGTTGGTGCTTGCCGTTGCTTGTGGTTTATTAGCTGACTTATACACAGTTAGTTTTTGATTTAGGCGCAATACAGAGTTTTTCTTTAGTTTATTCCATTTAGCCAACTCATCCATAGTTACGTCATATTCGCGGCTAATATCCCATAACGTGTCGCCACTTTTAACTGTGTGCGAAAGCTTTGTGCGAGTTGCTTTATTAGCAGCTAAACGCATCTGCTTTGGTAAATGTTCGCTATTTATAGCGCCATCAGTAAGCGGGACTAGTAACTCTTGGCCTACTTTAATCGTATTTGATTTGAGTTTATTAAGCGATCGGATTGCACTTGAGCTTGTTGTAAACTTTTTGGCAATTACCGATAAGCTGTCGCCTCGAGCCACAATATAACGCTGCCAGCGTAATCTGTTTTTAACATCAGTGTTTGCTAGTTTTTGGCTAAATTGCTCTGCTTTATCTACTGGCAGTAATAAAGAATGTGGGCCATTAGGATCAGTTGCCCAGCGGTTAAAACCAGGGTTTAATCTGTATAGCTCAGTAAGCGTCATATCGGCCATATCAGCAGCAAGTGCTAAATCTATTTGCGAGCCAACATCAACCACTTCAACCACTTGTGCATTAATTACTGGTTGCCATGTAACGTTAAAATCATCTGAGCGTTTTAATAAATCGGCAAGTGCTAATAACTTTGGTACGTAGGCTGTTGTTTCGCTTGGTAAATCAAGAGACCAAAAATCGGTAGGTAAATGCTTTTTACGATTCTTTTTAATCGCGCGCATCAAGCGCCCTTCACCTGAATTATAAGCAGCAATCGCGTTAAGCCAATCGCCTTCAAGTGTTTTATGTAAATACGATAAGTAGTCAAGTGCTGCGCGAGTCGACTGCACTATGTCGCGACGACCGTCGTACCACCAGTTTTGTTTTAAATCGAATCGCTCACCGGTTGCAGGCATAAACTGCCAAATGCCCGATGCGCTACGATTAGAATAACCAAATGGGTCAAATGCGCTTTCTACAATAGGCAGTAGTGCAATTTCGATTGGCATTTCGCGCTTTTCTACTTCTTCAACTATAAAGTGTAAGTAAGGTTCTGCACGTTTGGAAATACGATCTAAATAGGCTTGGTGGCGAGCGTAATAATTACGTTCAGTAACAACAGGGCGGTTTTGCGGTATTTCGATAGAAAGTTGGTAGCGAATTCGCTCCCACACATCATCAAACACGGGAGCTTCTTGCTCATCAGGGTCAATTTGCTGGTATTGTGCGTTTACCATCAATGCATTGTTAATGTCGTTAGGACTTGCGCCTTCGAGTTTTTGGTTTGCTTGCGTGGCGACTTGAGAGTCTGAGTCTAGAGTTGTCAGTGTTTGACAACCACTTAGCGCTAACGCCAAGGCTACTAATAGGGGAGATTTATTCATAAATACCAATACATCGGGTAAAAAACTCGGCGAATACTACCTGTTATGAGTTAACATTGCCACTTAATGACTTTTTAAAACGCAGAAATAGAATCATCACTATATCTTAAGTTAATGATTCTAATAAAATAAATGTTAAAGTATTAGTTTGTGCATTAAAAATTGTCTTTGAACTGCCTCAGACTAGCAAAGTTTCCCCAAGGTTCATTGTTTTTTGTAACCGAGATAAATTTCTCCGGCACTAACTCTGTAATGGTTGGCAAATCGCTACGCATAAATGGATTTATTTTTAGCTCTTGTCCAATAGAAGTAGGTAATGAGATTTGATTATTACTGCGTAATTCATCTACTTTTTTACTGTACGCAAGGAGTTCTGGATTGCGTGGTTCAATTGCTTTGGCAAAGGCAAGATTAGCTTGCGTGTATTCGTGCGTGCAATACACACTGCAGCTTGTAGACAGCTCTCTTAGTTTATTGAAAGACTCCCACATTTGCTCTGGCGTGCCTTCAAATAAGCGCCCACATCCACCGCTAAACAATGTATCGCCGGTAAAAGCAAGTTCATCATTTGTGTAACAAATATGATCAAGCGTGTGCCCAGGAGTTGCTAAAATAGTAAAGTTAATATTAAGCACACTGATGCTTTGTCCATCAGTAAGTGCGTGAGTGACGCCTTTAAATGGACTATTTGCAGGGCCATAAACCGATATATCTGGATAGGCGTCAACTAATTCAGCTACGCCATCGGTGTGGTCGTAGTGATGATGCGTAATTAAAATGCCACCAAGCGTTAGTTTATGCTCAGCTAAGTACGTTAATACGGGATGTGCTTGGCCTGGATCGACTACCCATGCTTGGTTACTGTTATCGGTAGTTAAACACCAAATGTAATTATCAGAAAAGGCTTTAATTGCTTTGACTTGCACCATGGTAAATTGCTCTATAAAGTGACACTTATCGCATAGTATAACGAGCTCAAAAAATGAAACCAGCCCTTAGTTTTCAAGAAGGACCCAAACCACTGTCGTGGCAGCAGTTTCCTCATGGGGATTATTTGCGTGCAGATATTGAACGCAAAATGGAGCAATGGCTGCCGCGTATGTTTGGCTATCATATGCTTAAGCTAGGTAATTTAAGTGGCGAATTAAACACAAGTATAAGTACGATTAAACATCAAGTGTGTGTTGCAGAGCCAGGACCTTACACCGGGGTAGTTGCTGACATAGATGAACTGCCATTTTACGAGCACAGTATTGATGCTTGCATACTAAGCCATTGCTTAGAGTATCATTCAGACCCGCATCATATTTTACGAGAAGCACATCGCACGCTTATTCCGGGCGGTTATATACTCGTGACTGGTTTTAATCCGTTTAGTTTGTGCGGGCTTGCACAAATGCTGCCTTTTAGTGGTCAGAAATTACCATGGACAGGGCGTTTTTTTACCCCTGCGAGGGTTAAAGATTGGCTAAATTTATTGGGTTTTGAAATTGTAAGTGACGAACGTTTTATTTATTCATCACTGGCTAGAGGTAATAGGTTATCAAGATTTGAGTTTTGGCGTACTTTTGCAAAACAGTATTTAAAACCAATGGGCAGTGTTTATATGCTGGTGGCACGAAAAAGAGTTGCGCCACTTACGCCAATAAAACCTAAGTGGCATGCAAGGCCGCAGTTTGCACCAGTAAAAGGGGCAGGGCTTAGGCAAACGTCAAAGCAACACTTTAAATCGTGCGACCAAAAAAATAATACTAATTGCATTAAATAAGTGATCTATTATAGCGCTAAGAAAATAGCACATTAACAAGGCGAAAATTGTGACATATAGTTGTTCTATATGAATAATTTTTAACGCAGTTAGTGAGTTATTTAATGCGATAGAATGAACATGTTTTTAATAAAATTGGTATAACAACTAGCTTAGAATAAATTTAAGGCTGGTAGCCTACATCTTCTAGTAAATCTTTACTGCCAGCGGCATCGCGCGCTAAATCGTCAACTACTTCGTTGTATTTATTGCCGCTATGCCCTTTAACCCACTTCCAAGTTACATTGTGCTCGCTACAGGCTTTATCTAAGCGTTTCCATAAATCGACGTTTTTAACCGGCTTTTTAGCTGATGTTAACCAGCCACGTTTTTTCCAGTTAGTGATCCACGATTCAATGCCTTGCTTAACATATTGGCTATCGGTTGTTAGGTTTACTTCGCATTCTCGAGTGAGTGATTCTAGGGCTACAATAGCCGCGAGCATTTCCATTCGGTTATTAGTTGTGAGTTTATAACCTTGGCTCATTTCTTTTTCGTGGCCGTTATAAATCATAAAAATACCATAACCGCCGGGGCCTGGATTACCTAAACATGAGCCATCGGTGTAAATCTCTACGGTTTTTTGCACTGTTTTACCTTGATCTTATGTACAATAAAGTGATTATAGAAAGATACCAGAATCAGGCTAAATTCGATATGGCACGTAGACAAATAGTTTTAGATACAGAAACCACCGGCATCGACCCTAAACAAGGGCACCGTATTATAGAAATTGGTTGTGTGGAGTTAGTAAATCGCCGTTTAACAGGCAATAATTTTCACGTTTATATAAACCCACAACGGCCAAGTGAAGAAGAAGCAATCGACGTTCACGGTATTACTAACGAGTTTTTGCGTGATAAACCACTGTTTCATCAAATTGCCCAAGAGTTTTTCGACTATATTGAAGGGGCAGAGTTGGTTATTCATAACGCACCGTTCGATGTTGGTCATATGGATAATGAATTTGCACTACTTAATCAGGGCTATCCTAAAACAGAGACTTTTTGTCAAGTTCTCGACACGCTTAAAATGGCGCGTGACTTGCATCCAGGTCAAAAGAACAATCTTGATGCATTATGTCGTCGTTACGATGTAGATAACGCAAAGCGAACACTTCACGGCGCGCTACTGGATTCTGAAATTTTAGCCGATGTTTACCTTGCCATGACGGGTGGTCAAACAAAGCTGAATTTGAATCAAAACAAAGATGACGGCAGCGAGCAACAGAAAGGCGGTATAAAGCGTTTAAATAGCGATAGAGCCCCATTAGTTGTATTGCGAGCAAGCGACGCTGAGCAAAGCGCACACGAAGCACGATTAGATCTTGTAAACAAAGAAGGCGGCCAATGTATATGGCGCGCTGAATAAGGCGATTTAATGAAAACGATGTATTTTGTAACAGCGTTATGTGCCGCTAGTTTATTTACTGGCAATGCATATGGCGTAAAACAAGTAGAAGTGCTCAAGCGCGATGGGCATCAAAATGAGATCCCTTTACTTGATAATCGTTTTCGCATAGATAGCAAAATAGATGAAATAACACTGCTGTTTTTTAGAAAATCAGGTGCACCTGCTGTTATTTTAGTGCGGCCCGATGGCAGTAAGTACTTTGCTACTGACTCAGTTAAAAACCCTAACTTAGATTGGTTTGACGAACTCAGCTACGATTTAGTTACCATAAAAAAACCTATGGCGGGTCCTTGGCAAGTAATAGGCAGTATTTTACCCGACAGCAGAATAGTTGTATTAGGCGAAATATCTCTTGAGGCAGAGCCTCTTCCTTCAATGTTGTTTAGGGGGGAGACAATAAAAATCACCGGGAAAATACTAAACGACGGTGAGCCAATTAACACAAACCTATTTAGGGATGTTGTGAGCCTTAATGTTGACTTTGTAAGTACCAACAATGAAAACTTTGCTAACTTTGGCGCAGGCATTCAAGAAGTAGCGGAATTTAAAGACGATGGACGTGGATTTGATGAGCGTCCTAAAGATGGTGTGTTTACCGGCGAGTTTACTTTAGATTTTCCTGCGGGTGAATGGACATCAGAGCTTTACGTGGCAACACCTCTGCTGCAGCGCCGCATTGTGCAAAATACAATAGAAGTGCACGAGCCACCTTTTATAACCGAAGTCGCGTTAGCAGAGCAAGACACAGACGAGCATCTGTTAACTATAAATATAGACCCAAGTATTGTTAAGCCAGAAACAGTCATCATCCAGGGAAAAATATACTATCCCAATAACGAAGAGCAAATGTTTACCATAGATGCTGCAGCTAAAGACTCACGTCAGCTTAGTGTTAAAAATTATGATTGGGGTAGATATAGTGTTGAACTGTCTGTTTTTGGCACTAATATTAATGGCCGTGAATTTATGGCAACGCTGCCAACGTATAAATTTGAGATAGAACGACCCATAGAAGCGGTGCCCGAAATTGATCCGGCAACGATTATTACACCAGATAAAATGATTGAGAGTGAACCTGCTGAAGAAGAAATGGCCACATCGACAATTATTAGTTTAATTGTAGGCTGCAATACGCTTATTTTATTATTCGGTTGGTTGTTAATTCGTATATTTGTTCAGAAAAAACCGATTAAATTTAAAGTTAAGCTGCCTTTTTTAAAGAAAAAGAAAACAAGCGAAGGTGATGTTGCCGACACAGAAAAAAATCAAGTCGGTAAAAATGGCTCAAAAAATGACAGATCAGGTGAAATTTTAAACCTTTCGATGACAGATGACTAAAAAACCTATAAAAAAACAAAAAAGCCCTTGACGAAATAGGGGTTGGTTCGTATTATTCACGCCGCTGTCAGGGAGACCTAAACAGCAACGAAAATATGGAGTGGTAGTTCAGTTGGTTAGAATACCGGCCTGTCACGCCGGGGGTCGCGGGTTCGAGTCCCGTCCACTCCGCCATTTTCGTAAACTTGTAAGTAAAAGCTGGAGTGGTAGTTCAGTTGGTTAGAATACCGGCCTGTCACGCCGGGGGTCGCGGGTTCGAGTCCCGTCCACTCCGCCAACACTTACACAACGTATGGTTGTAAAACATATTCTTATTATGGAGTGGTAGTTCAGTTGGTTAGAATACCGGCCTGTCACGCCGGGGGTCGCGGGTTCGAGTCCCGTCCACTCCGCCAATAAGAAAAAATAACAGTTTAAATATGCGCTGGAGTGGTAGTTCAGTTGGTTAGAATACCGGCCTGTCACGCCGGGGGTCGCGGGTTCGAGTCCCGTCCACTCCGCCAACTATTTAAACAATGTTATATTACAAAATTTGTATGCTGGAGTGGTAGTTCAGTTGGTTAGAATACCGGCCTGTCACGCCGGGGGTCGCGGGTTCGAGTCCCGTCCACTCCGCCAACAAATTAAGTAATAACAAGTATAATGATATCTCTGCGGAGTGGTAGTTCAGTTGGTTAGAATACCGGCCTGTCACGCCGGGGGTCGCGGGTTCGAGTCCCGTCCACTCCGCCATTTGATATCATGATTAAAATTAGTAAGTGCATTACCCCATGCACATACCACTGCGGAGTGGTAGTTCAGTTGGTTAGAATACCGGCCTGTCACGCCGGGGGTCGCGGGTTCGAGTCCCGTCCACTCCGCCACTTGTTATTTCCTAAATGACAAGTTTATGCTCGA
>NZ_WTKZ01000034.1:0-40601 GCF_011378805.1 Pseudoalteromonas sp. Z9A6 | reverse complement strand
AAAACACTCAAAACACTCAAAACACTCAAAACACTCAAAACACTCAAAAAATCAACTTTCTCCACACTCACTGATTTTGATATTGATTTGTATTACCATTTGCTTTAATTTGTTTTAATACTATAAAAATTATGGCTTTCTATGTCTGCACCACAGGCCTATCAACGTAACAAATCTGATTTTGATATTTTAGTTGTTGAAGACGATACATTACTTAATGATCAAATTACTGAATTACTAGCCAACCAAGGATACTCTGTTACACAGTGTTTTGATGGTAATCAAGCGCTTGATTTAGCGGTTGCTCAACGTTTTAGTCTTATTTTATTAGATGTTATGTTGCCGGGCAAAGATGGCTTAGCAGTGCTTAATATTTTACGTAGTTGTAATAACACCCCTGTAATAATTGTATCGGCAAAACATGCTGAAGAAGAGCGCATTTTAGGTTTATCAGCTGGTGCAGATGATTACTTAGCAAAACCGTTTAATAGCCAAGAATTATTACTACGAGTAGATTCAGTACTAAGGCGCGTTTTTAAACAAGACACAAATACCCCTTACATTGCTAATATTGATGGACTTGAAATAGATAGCCTACACCAGCAGGTTTTTCTGCATTGTGAGCTATTAGCTTTTACGCCTATTGAGTTTGCCTTGCTGCAAATTTTAATGAAAAACCAAGAACAAATACTGTTAAAACCTTTTTTATATCAAGTGGCGCTTAACAAGCGTTTCAGTCAGTACGATCGTAGTTTAGATATGCATATGAGTCGTATACGAAAAAAATTAAATAACGCCGGCTGGGATGGCAGCCGTTTACACACTGTGCATGGGCAAGGGTACTGTATTAAATGACACGACGTTTATTTTGGAAGCTGTGCTTAATTATTGGTACTGGTGTTGTTGCGATGTTTTATTTAATTAATGTCGCGGTTAATCATTTTGAAAATGATATGAGCATGCTAAGTGACTCAAGTCGAGAAGAGTTAATTAATTGGCAAAAAAAGGCTGAGGTTATATTTGATCAAGGCGATATGAGCGAACTTGAGCGTTGGGTTGATGATTTACAACAACAAGAGAGTATTTGGGCTGTAATTGCTAAAGCCAATGTGGTTGAGTTAGCTGGTAATCGCTCTCATCGTTATGAGTATACAGGGTATAACTTGGGGCGAAGTATTGATTGGAAAATCCATCTGTATTTTGAGCATGCACCCGTTATGCAATTACCCTTTAAAGATGGTGCAACTAGCCTTGTTGTGCAGTTGCCTAAAAGAATGCGCCCAGGATCACTTTGGAATTTAACACGTTTGTCGTTACAAGTTTTATTGCCAATGCTGATATTGGTGTGTTTATCGATTGTGTTATATCGCCATATTATGCATCCTATTAAAGAACTCGACTTAGCAAGTAGAGCATTTAGCAAAGGAGACTTTAGTGTCAGAGTTCGAGAGCAGCTGGGCTCACGCAATGATGAACTATCCCAGTTAGCTGAAACATTTGATTTAATGGCAGAGCGGATCAGTGATCAGATTATGCATCAACGTGTATTACTAACTGATCTGTCTCACGAGTTGAGAACACCTTTAACACGCTTAGATATAGCAACTGACAATTTACTCTCTCACAGAGAAAAGGGTGTAGAAGACACGCAAATCAAATTAGAGCGTATTCACAAAGAGTCACAGCACATCCGTAAGTTAGTGGATGACACGCTTACTTTATCCTGGTTAGATAACGAGTCACCTCAGTTGCGCATCGAATCTTTGGATTTAGTCGATTTACTCGAAATTCTCATTGAAGATGGGCGTTTTGAGTACCCAGATAAACTTATTTTTGCTGACTTACCTAATCAAGCCCATATTGAAAACAGTAATCACAGAGCATTAGGTCAAGCACTGGAGAATATACTTAGAAATGCACTACGTTACACACCCATTAATAAAAAAGTATGGATTAGCCTCATTGATTATAAACATGAATATCAAATTATTATTGCAGATCAAGGTCCAGGAGTACCTAAAGAGCATTTAAATACTATTTTTAGACCTTTTTTCCGGATTGATTCAGCTCGCTCATGCAACAGTGATAGCTTTGGTTTAGGGCTTGCTTTAGCACAAAGGCAATTACATGCGATTGCTGCGACAGTATTTGCTAAAAATGATACTGCAGGTGGTTTAGTAATGACTGTAACGGTTCCAAAAGGTGTATAAATTACATTTCATATTGTGCTTGTAAAAACTGAGCAACGCTTTCTCGTCCTGTTCACGCCCTTACTTACATATTTTTAGGCAACTAAAGTAGATTGCACCTAACGCGTCTTTGTATATGTCCTAAATGTAACAAATGTAAAGTTGCTATACTTTCAATCAAAAGAAAATGATAATTCTTCTTATTTGCAATTAAGAAGGAACGTCCCCCTTGAAAAAATTAGCCCTAATGAGTGCCATTTGTGCATCATTTAGTTCACCTATATACGCGCAAGAACTTGCTAAAAATACAGCGTCTGTTGAAAAAATATCTGTAGTTGGTTCTGCAACTAATTTGAGTATTACAGCTGAAGAAATAGAACAATATCAAGCAATTGATCTGGCTGACATTTTTCGACATTCACCTTCTGTTAGTGTGGGTGGCTCGGTAGGCGTTGCACAAAAGATCTATATTCGTGGTGTTGAAGATTCTTTATTAAATATAACGGTTGATGGTACACAGCAAACATCAACGTTATTTCATCATATTGGTCGTGTAACAATAGATCCTGACCTATTACAGCAAATAGATGTGCAAGCAGGTGCCGGAGAAGCAACAAGTGGTCCTGGTGCGATTGGCGGCTCTATCCGCTTTAAAACTAAAGACGCGCAAGACTTACTTAATCAAGGTGAACAATTTGGTGGACGTGTTAAAGCAAGTTACTTTTCAAATGACGGTACGCGTTTAAGCACCAGTGTATACGGTAAATTAAGTGATACATGGGGCGTACTAGGGTATTTCAGTACTGTGGATCGCGAGAACATGGAAAATGGTGATGGCGATACTATTTATGGTACGGCCGCCGATCAAGATATGATGTTTATTAAAGCCAGTGGTGAGTTAACAGATAATCATCATTTGTCGGTAAGTATTGAAAAACGCGACGAAGAAGGGGATTTTTCAGCACGCCCTAACTGGGCGGTACAAGAAGGTGATGCTTTGTATCCAAGTGAAGCAGAGCGAGAGACTTACGTTGCTAATTATATATTTTCTCACAATAACTTATTGTATTTAGAGGCGACAGCATACAAAACCGAATCATCTTTTAATGGCGGCCGATTTGCTTGGCTTGCTGACATTGACACATATGGCTTAGATATTCGTAATACAAGTATTATTGATGAACATAAATTTGTTTATGGCGTTGATTATAGAAATGATGAAGTATCGAGTGGGTCTGCAGCAGGTGCAAAAGAAAATTCAGAACAAGGCAGTGTACTGGGTGTTTATGCACAAGGTTATAGTGATATTACTCCACAACTTTTACTGAGTTATGGAGTGCGTTTTGATAGTTATAAGTTTAAACAAGACATCCTATTAGATGAATATTATGGCACTGCAATTACAGAAAGTGCATCGAGTTTAGACGACAATGAAGTGAGCTTTAATATCGGTTTAGCATATGACATTAATGAAGCTTGGACAGTAGGGCTTGGGTATGCTGAAGCCGCGCGTGGTAAACAAATAGGGGATGGCTTTACCATTGATGGATATTTATATGACGGTTCAGATATTCCAGTAGCGGATGAAAGTTTAGTACCTGAGACCGTAGCTAATATTGAAGCATCCATAACATACACTAATGAAAATTTATCCGCTAAGGCAAGTATTTATAATTCGTCTTTAGATGATGTGATATTTGAAGGGTATGAAGGAAACTCGGTTTATAACAATATAGGCACGTTAGAGACTAAAGGATTTGAGTTTGACCTAGCATATCGTTTAAATTCATTTGATTTCTTCATTGGATTTTCAGCTACTGATACAGAGCTTGACCCACGTGATGGGTTGTACAGTGTAAGTTATGATGCAATTGATATTAATGGCTATGAGTTTGTCGGTTTAGGTAATAGTAGAGGCAATACATGGGTTGCTGGCGTTGATTACGACATTAACACCGATGCAAAGGTTGGTTTTAGTGTAACTAAAGTCGATTCACTCGATATTGATACTCTTCATCAAGCTGTTGACCTTGATTGGACTGATTCTTTATATACCCTAAATAAACCAAGCTATACCACTGTTGATTTATATGGGCAGTGGAATGTGACGAATGCATTATTATTTAATGTTGCTGTTACTAACTTATTTAATGAGTTATATATCGATCATTCAAGTGTGGGTGATTACAGTGAAGTATTTGACACTGTTGTTGGTCCATACGAATCTGGGCGCGATATTCGCTTATCGATTTCTTATCAGTTTTAAGAATAAGTAACTTATTTTATGTTCTTAAAATTGTTTAAAAAGTGGGTCTTTTGGGCTCACTTAATTATAGGTTTAATCGCCGGTTTATTTATTTTCAGCATGTCGTTCACTGGTTTTTTATTAACCTATGAACGACAGATTGTTGAGCTAGATGAAATGCGATTTACTGTAAAAAACACCTATGCTCAACAGCGGCTATCGACTGATGCTGTTGTAGATATTTTGCAAAAATCGCATCCGAGTCAATCACATATTTATATTCGTTGGGTAAATCGAGAAGGGGCTGCTATTCCTGCCTGGGCGGGAAAAAATAGCTACTTATTACACCCTTATACGGGAGATGTTATTCGTGAAGGAGAGGGGCTAGCGGCTGGTTTTTTTCACGTTGTAACTGATATACATCGTTATTTATTACTGCATGGCGCTTCACAAGTGATTGGCAAAAATATAAATGGCTACGCTAATCTATTTTTTATCTTTTTACTACTATCGGGTGCTTATCTGTGGTTACCAAAGCGATTTAATCGCTCTGCATTAAAAGGATATTTTTTACTAGCAAAGAGTTACAAATCATCACATCATCGAAATAGGCAGTGGCATTTAGTTTTTGGAATTTGGTGTTTGCCGGTTTTACTCGTTTTGTCATTAACGGCTACTTTGTTTCATTTTGATTGGGCGAATAAAGCGTTATATGGCGCGTTTGGGCAAAACGTACCCGAGCGAGAAAAGCATCTACCAGTATTAAATTTATCGGCTGATAAAGTACCTTACGATGCTTTATTCCAACTAGCTCAAATACATGCAATTCATAATGGTGCCACTGATTGGTATTCGATGTGGTTAGAATTAGGTGACAAAAAACACGAAGCACGTTTTTATATTGATACCAGTATCGGGAATCGCCAAGAATATGCATATTCATTATTTTTAGATACTCGCACTGGTGATGCAATTAAAACGCTAAAAAAATCTGATTGGACGCGAGGCGATCAAGCATGGGGAACATCTCGATTTTTACATACCGGTGAATACTTTGGTTTTATAGGGCAAACATTAGCTGGCTTGGCATCATTGCTCGCATGTTTTTTAGTGTATACAGGCATAGTTTTAGCATGGAAGCGATTGATAACTAAGCGCTAATTTACACTTATCGTCGAGTATTTGATTGCTTGATATGTGCGATTTGATATATAAGAATTTATTTTACACAAAAAAGCCAGCGCATTAGGCGCTGGCTTTTAGTATTCAAATGCTTACTTAGTTAATTAAGCAGCATCAGCTTCTTTTTTAACGCTATTACGCGCGGCTTTGCCTGCAAGTAAGTCAGCAGGGTCGAAGTCATCAACGTTAATAACATCTAAACGAGATTGCTCAACAGCAGCTAGTTTATCAGCCTCTGCTTGGCTTAATATGCCTGCTTCAAGCCCCATTTGCGCTACTTTATCAAGCTGGAAGAATGGCAGTTTAAGACCTTTTTCTTTGCATACACGGTCAAATAATGGCTCAACAGCAAGTACGTCTTTAAGCGTTTGCTCTTGACGACCTACAAGGTTAAGCGGCTCATTTGTTAAGTATACATAGCTTGCTAAACGGTTACGCGTTTCGCTAGGTACTTGTAGTAGTTGCGCAAGTTTATGCTCAAGTTGGTCAGTTGGTTTACGAACCGGGCGACCAAACGGGAATAACAATACTTTTAACACGGCACGTAGTGGAGCCGAAGGCATGTTATTAATTAAATCAGCAAGTGCACGTTGGCAATGGTAAAGGTGATCTTGGCAACTCCATTTTACTAGAGCAAAATCTTCTTTTTTACGGCCTTCATCGTTGTAACGCTTAAGCGTTGCAGACACTAAGTATAAGTAACTAAGTAAGTCACCTAAACGCGCTGAAATACGTTCTTTACGTTTCAGTGAACCACCAAATACTGCCATGCTAATGTCTGACATAAGAGCAAGTGATGCACTAAAGCGTGACGCTATACGGTAAAATTCAGCGGTTTCGTCGTTGTACGGCACACTTGTAAAACGAGCGCCAGTAAGTGCAAGCCACTTAGTACGTACAAGGTTCGACATAGTAAAACCAATGTGACCCATTAGCGCTTTATCAAATACGTTAAGCGCTTCTTCGCGGTCTTCAATTTCGCACGCACCTAGTTCGGTAAGTACAAATGGATGACAGCGAATTGCACCTTGACCATAAATAATCATATTACGGGTCAAGATGTTTGCACCTTCAACGGTAATGGCAATAGGTGCACCTTGATAGCCACGACCTAAATAGTTATTTGGCCCAAGCATGATGCCCTTACCGCCAAGTACATCCATTGCATGAATAGTTGCATCACGCATTTGCTCTGTCAGGTGGTATTTAATAATGGCAGAAACTACCGATGGCTTTTCGCCTAAATCAACCGCACCCGTAGACATACTAACCGCAGCATCAGAGCTGTAAGCGTAACCAGCAAGTTTTGCTAGTGACTCTTCAACACCTTCCATTTTACCAATAGGTAAACGGAACTGACGACGAATACGGCTATACGCACCCGTTGCAACGGCAATCATTTTAATGCCACCGGCAGAATTTGACGGCAATGTAATTGCACGACCAACCGATAAACACTCAACCAGCATGCGCCAGCCTTGACCAGCCATATCTGGACCACCAATAATATAATCAAGTGGTACGAAAATATCTTTACCGCGAGTAGGACCATTTTGAAATGGTACGTTTAGCGGGAAATGTCGACGACCAATTTCAACTCCAGGAGTGTCCGTTGGAATAAGTGCACAGGTGATGCCTGGCTCTTTATTGTCGCCAATTAGCCCATCTGGATCTTGTAACTTAAACGCAAGACCAAGTACGGTAGCCACTGGGGCAAGTGTAATGTAACGCTTATTCCACGTTAAACTAACACCCACAACTTCCTCACCATTCCATTGCCCTTTACATACCACACCGTAGTCTGGAATTGAGCTTGCATCAGAACCCGCTTCTGGCGAAGTTAATGCAAAACATGGAATTTCTTGACCGCTCGCTAGGCGCGGTAAGTAATGATCTTTTTGCTCTTTTGTACCATAGTGTTGTAATAATTCACCTGGGCCTAAAGAGTTTGGTACACCAACAATTGACGAAAGTAATGTTGATTTACTTGTTAGTTTTTGAAGTACACAAGACTGTGCAAATGCAGAAAACTCTAAACCGCCGTATTCTTTTTTGATGATCATGGCAAAAAATTTATTATCTTTTAGATACTGCCATACATCTTGAGGAAGGTCGGTTAGTTCGTGCGTTGCTTCCCAATCGTCCAACATGCTACAAACTACTTCAACAGGGCCATCAACAAAGGCTTGCTCTTCAATAGTAAGTTTAGGAACTGGGTATTGGTGAAGTTTTTTCCAATCTGGGTTACCGCAAAATAAGTCAGCTTCCCACCACGTCGTACCGGCATCAATAGCTGATTTTTCAGTATCAGACATACTTGGCGTTACTTTTTTAAACGTAGCAAAAATAGGCTTGATGATATATTGCTGACGAAGGCCAGTAACAGAAAGAGGAACCGTGATGATCAAAAAGATCAACCAGCTAATTAAACCAAAAGCACCCGCAAAGGTACCAATTAATAAAGTTATAGCCGAAACACCAAGTGCTGTGTTCCAACTTGCTCTGTGGTAAACCGCAGTGCAAAGCAACGCGATTAGAACCAGTGTAAATATGAGTGTCATTTTTATTCCTTAATAGAGGTCAGACCACCTCATCTAGAGTAGCGCTAGTAACAGTAATTTTCAAGTACATAACGATGTTAAATTGTAGTAGAAAGTAACTTAAATACGATATTTAATTACCCGACAGAGGAACGCTCAATAACTATCGTATAGTCAAAGCATTAGCCGTAAGTAGTGTTAACGTAAAAATAAATAAATCTAATAGCAAAATGACACTTTTTAAGTAAGTATAGCCGTTATAGCGGGCTGCAATTTAGTGTACGCTTAATACACAAATATTCGCTATTTATTTTAATGTATGGTTTTTAAGGGTTATTTTATTAATGTGTGAATTACTTGGCATGTCAGCCAATGTGCCTACCGATATTTGTTTTAGTTTTTCAGGCCTTTTAGAGCGCGGTGGAAATACCGGCCCGCATAAAGATGGGTGGGGTATTACATTTTACGAAGGTAAAGGCTGCAGAACCTTTAAAGATCCTGAGCCGAGTTATCAATCTGAAATAGCGAAGCTTGTTAAAGCATACCCCATTAAAAGTGTCTCGGTTATTAGCCATATTCGCCAAGGGAACCGTGGGAGAGTGTGCCTTGAGAACACCCATCCGTTTACACGAGAGTTGTGGGGGCGCGAGCTCACCTATGCACATAACGGGCAATTATCTAATTATCATGATTTAAAAACAGAGTACTATCGGCCAGTAGGTAACACCGATAGCGAACTCGCTTTTTGTTGGTTACTTGATAAAATTCGCGAAAAATATCCAAAACGTCCATCTAATATGGCGTCGGTTTTTAGATACGCCGCTAAGCTTTCGCATACGCTGCGCGAAAAAGGCGTGTTCAATATATTATTGACCGATGGGGTGTTTGTTTTAGCGTATTGCACTAATAACTTACATTACATAACGCGCCGTGCGCCATTTGGTAAAGCCACGTTGATTGATGCCGACATGGTGGTTGATTTTCAACAAGAGACCACACCAAACGATGTTGTAACGGTTATAGCTACAAGGCCTTTGACGAATGATGAGCGCTGGCAAAAAATGGAGCCTGGGGAATTTGCATTGTTTAAAATGGGTGAGCTAATTTAGCCCACCTATTTTAAATATTAGGACCTGTTTACCTTTCGAGGTTAAATTTGCAGCAGGCTGTTTGGTATTTAGGCAAGGCAGAGCCTATGTAGTGTGGTTATTCCCCATAAATAGGCGATAACGTAGCATAAATGCCAAACATGCGCTGTCCGAAGGGTTCTGCCTAGGGGCTATTTACTCTTTGTTGCTCGGTTTTTACTTAGCCCACTAGGTTACAAACCTCGCGCCGCGATTAAATAGCCCCTAGGTTGAACAAATTTTAATCCTGAAAGCTCAACAGGTCCTAGTTTAACTTTGGTTTAATTAAATTTAGTTAGCTTCTTGAGGTTGTTGTGCTGTTACAGGCGCAACAGCTGTAGGCGCAGTAACAGTAAATGAATTCATTTGAACTTCAAACTGCTCCATACCTTTTTCGCCTTTCCACATACGTACCAGCATGTAATCCATTTCTGGCGCAAACCATGCAATTGCTTGGCGTTTATCGTTATCGTATAAACGCTTTACTTTAATAGCTTCTACATTACCGATAGGCAACGAAATCATCTCGGTGCCAGATACTTCAAAGTTGTAGTCGCGGCGGTTACCTTTTTTATCTATAAGGGGGAATGAAAAGCTTGTTTCGCCTTTTTTCAATCCTTCGCGCACTTGCACTTGGTACGAAATAGCATCCTGAAATTCATCAGTCCATTCGCATTTAAGTGGGTATTCGCTAGCGCTGCTAGTCACTACTTTGTATGTTGTATCAAAATCAATTTTGTAATCTTTATCTGGGCCTGTACCAGTGCGGATCATATTGTAATGATGCGGGGTAACCTTGCCATCTTTGTACGTAAACTTTGAGGTTTCTTCGCGAGAGTCAGAAAAAATCATCCACTCAATATTACTGTGATAAGTAAGTACGTAGTTGTCTTCGCTTAATTTTTTAAGCTCACGTACGGCCTCACCATGATTTTTACCTTTGCGTAAAATATCATAGCTTGCTTGATACTGAGTCAATTCGCCTGCAATTAGGCTAGTTGGAAGTAAAGCGCCCGCACATAACAACAGGGCACTTATTTTTTTATTGTGGGTAGTGCGCGCCGTGTGCAGGAAGTTGTTTTTTGTCAAGAACTGCATAATCTGCTTCCATAGTAAGTCTGTGTTCACTGAACCACTTGACCACCAAAGGATAAATTATATGCTCTTGCTCATGCACGCGTTTTGCTAATGTTTCTGCTGTATCATCCTTGAGTACAGGTATTTGCGCCTGAAGAATAACGGGACCGCCGTCTAATTCTTCAGTAACAAAGTGAACACTTACGCCATGAACATCATCTTTTGCATCAATTGCTCTTTGGTGGGTATTCAGCCCCTGATACTTAGGCAACAAAGATGGATGAATGTTCAACATTTTTCCAACATATTTTTGCACTAAGCCAGGAGTAAGAATACGCATAAACCCAGCTAATACAACTAGATTTGGCATAAAAGAGTCGATAACGTTCATTAATTGCGCATCGTACGCTTCGCGCGAGTCAAAATCTTTATGACTGAGCACTTTTGTAGCAATACCTGCTTGTTTTGCACGCTCTAGGCCATAAGCGTCTGCTTTATTACTAATAACAGCCGCTATATGTCCGTTTATCTCGCCACGTTCGCAGGCATCTATGATGGCTTGTAAATTAGAGCCACTACCTGAGATTAAAACTACCAGACGAGTCGGTGCCATTACTTAGCACCACCTACAATTTCAACTTGCTCTTCGCCAGGCGCTGCATCTTGAATTTCACCAAGGTGCCATGCATTTTCGCCCAAGTCTTTTAGCATTGTTAAGCTTTGCTCAAGTTTGTCAGCAGGGACTACTAAAACCATGCCTACACCACAGTTAAATGTACGGTACATTTCGTGTGTAGTAATGTTGCCGTTTTCTTGTAACCAATTAAAAATTGGTGGCCACTGCCAGCTATCACCTTTAACTACAGCTTTTGCTGAAGCGGGTAATACGCGTGGAATGTTTTCCCAAAAACCGCCGCCAGTAATATGCGAAAGCGCATGTACGTCAACGCTTTTGAATAACTCAAGTAAAGGTTTTACGTAAATACGCGTAGGCTCAAGTAGAGTTTCGCCTAATGTTTTACCTTCAAAGTCAGCGCTGGTATCAGCTTTTGACACTTCAAGTACTTTACGAATTAAAGAGAAGCCATTTGAATGAGGACCGCTTGAAGCAAGTGCAATAAGCTGATCGCCTGCTGCTACTTTTGTGCCATCAATAATTTTTGATTTTTCTACAACGCCTGTACAAAAGCCTGCCATGTCGTAGTCTTCACCATCATACATACCTGGCATTTCAGCTGTTTCGCCACCAATTAGGGCACAACCTGAAATTTCACAACCTTTGCCAATACCTGTAACTACGTCAGCTGCTGTGTCTACATCTAGTTTACCAGTTGCATAGTAATCTAGAAAAAACAGGGGTTCAGCACCTTGAACAATTAAGTCGTTTACACACATTGCAACTAAATCAATACCAACCGTATCGTGTTTTTTTAAGTCGATTGCTAAACGTAGTTTAGTACCAACGCCATCTGTGCCTGCAACTAATACTGGTTGCTTGTAGCCTTCAGGAATTTCGCAAAGTGCGCCAAAACCACCAATTCCGCCCATTACTTCAGGACGACGAGTTTTTTTAACTACGCCTTTAATACGCTCAACAAGTGCATTACCAGCGTCGATATCTACGCCCGCGTCTTTATAGCTTAGAGACTGTTTTTGTTCGCTCACAGGTTTTCCTCAAAATAGTTGTTTTGGGTTGCTTAGAAACGCGCGTATTTTACAACAATTGCAAGGTCGCGGCTAGCGTAAATGTAATTTTGAAATAATTAACAAGGACACTTGTCCGCTGTTTGTTGTTTAAATAAACAAAAAAACGCCCGTAGGCGTTTTTTTAGTATTAAAGGCGTTAAATTAACAGCTATGCTTTTGCGGTTAATATGGCTCGAAGTGGAGCGGGGTAGCCTTCAATTGTTTTACTTGTATCGTTTGGATCTAAAAAGTCGATTAACGATTCGTTTTCCATCCAGCCGGTTTTGCGTTGCTCTTCAAGCGTGGTAATAGCGCAATCTTTTATTTGCACATCTTTAAAGCCAACGCGTTCCATCCACAGTTTTAATGCTGCAGTACTTGGAATAAACCAAACGTTGCGCATTTTAGCGTAGCGGTCGGTTGGGACTAATACCGTGTTTTCGTCGCCTTCAATTACTAGGGTTTCAAGTACGAGTTCGCCGCCTGGGCGAAGCTGCGCTTTTAACTGCGCTAAAAAGTCGATAGGTGAGCGACGATGATAAAGTACACCCATAGAAAAAACAGTATCAAACGCTTTAAGCTCGGGTAATGCTTCTACGCCTAGTGGCAGTAAATGTACGTTTTCATCTGGGTTGTAGTGTTTAATTGCCTGAAACTGACATAAAAATAAATCAGATGGATCAATACCCACGACAAACTCTGCGCCTTCACCGCGCATACGCCATAAATGATACCCTGAGCCACAACCAATATCTAAAACAGTGCGGCCTTTTAGTGGCTCAATATGAGGAAGCAGGCGGTCCCACTTCCAATCACTGCGCCACTCTGTATCTATTTCAATACCGTGCACACTAAATGGGCCTTTGCGCCATGGCATCATGCGTTTTAATAAATGCATGGCTTGCTTTTGCTCGCCATCACTCATCTCTCCTGGGGCGCCAATTTCTACCTTAGTAGAAATATCAACATGGGAAGTTTCCACCTCAGGCAAGTTTTTAAGTACTTTTTGCCATTTAGGCAAATCACCATGGCTAGCCTCGTTTTGCCAATGTTTTAATTGAGCAGGGAGGGTTTCTAGCCAGTGACTAAGTGGGCTTTGTGCGATAGATGCGTAAAATTGGTTAAACCATTGAGACATGGATGACTCTCTTTATTTAATTGCTACCATTGAGCAAAAATTAAAACATTGATACCACACTTGAGTTTGGCTAAAACCAATATCTTGTAAGCGAGTAAAGTGAGCGCTTAGTGTATCTGGGCGCATAACGTTTTCGATGGCGGTACGCTTTTGGCTTATTTCAAGCTCTGAGTAGCCATTGTGACGTTTAAAGTCGTGGTGCAAATCAATTAATAGGTTATCGCATTGCTCGTTTTCGGCTTTAATTTTTTCGCTAAGTAGTAGCACGCCACCAGGTTTAAGATTAGCGTATATTTTTTCAAGCACGGCTTGGCGCTGCGCATGTGGAATAAATTGCAGTGTAAAGTTCATTGCCACAACCGATGCGTTTTGAATCTCAAGCTCGTTAATATCGCCCAAAGTAACAGTAACCGGCACATCCGATTTAAAACCTTGTAAGTGCACCTTACAACGCTCAACCATAGCTTGAGAGTTATCTACCGCTATTATATGGCAGTTATCGGTGCGAATGTTACGGCGCATGCTAAGCGTGACTGCGCCCAAAGAGCAGCCTAAATCATAAAGATTTGAGTTACTTTGTGCGTATTCACCCGCAAGTTTACCCATTGTACTGACAATCGTTGCGTAGCCAGGTACAGAGCGCTGGATCATATCTGGAAAAACTTCGACTACATTTTGATCAAAGCTAAAATCTTTTACTTGTTGCTCAGAGGCATAAATACTGTCTTTTATGGTCACGAAGGCAGTCTCTTTGTAAATAATGGCGCTATTTTAACATTTTATACTGGATAGTCAGTGATAAATTCAGTAGCTTGACTAGAATTATGAATAATAAGTACAAAAGAGAAGATTAAATGAGCAAAAGTAAGGTCATCAGCACAGATGATATATTAGCAACCCTTTGTCATTCAGTGACAGGTGTACTCACATCAGCCAGCGGTAATGGTATTAGCTACTCAGCCATGGTGCAAAAAATAACACGTACATGTATGCGACCAGATATTGGTTGCTTTGTTTTATTTGACGGCGGTTTTACAGGGCTCGTAATTACCAACTTTACTTCGCAAGCGGCGATGGAAATTTATGGCGATTACATGCGTAACATGGGAATGCCAGAAGAAGAAATAGCGCATAGCCATTTATCAGACGATGTGTCTAACGTACTAGGCGAGTTGATGAATCAAATTGTTGGCGACTTTACGTCTAAAGTGCGTGAGCAATTACATACTTCAATTACACAAAACCAGCCAAAAATGATGGCAATAAACAAGCAAGTGCAAATATCGGTAGATACCACAATGGATCGCCCGCAAGCTCGCCGCGTAACATTCACCACAAGTAAGCAAAATATTTTCTACTTGGAATTAGCAATGGATAAAACAGAGTTCATTAAATTACACGACTTTGATATTGCAGAAGCACTCGACCCAGATGACATAATTGAAAACGAAGCACGTAAAAAAGCGGACAAAGAAAAATCATCTAAAGCAGTAGAACAAGATGATGGCGATGATGATTTTATGGCAGGCCTAGGGCTTTAAGTCTATTTACGTAGGTTGGGTTGAGAGAAACGAAACCCAACGACTGCTCTATCAACTCTTCGCTATCAGCTTTTAGTAGGTTGATACGACCCATAAAAACGCGATTTGATATCGCGTTTTTTATTAACCAAAATATAAATTCTCTTTAGTATTAGTAAGGATATTTTAAATGACTGATACGGAAAATGGTGATTGCAAGCTTACAAAAGAAGTTGGGAGGTTTGTAAAGTCGCACATAATACCGAAATCCCTAACTAGGCCAAACATTTCAGGGAATAAATTTATTGAAAAAAAAGTGACTAATCGCGGACCCTTTTATGGCAAAGCAAGTGATAGCTGGTATGACCCAAATATAGTGACCCAAAAAGGTGAAGATATTTTAGCGTATTTAGATACCTTAGCTATTGAGGAGCTTCGAGGTTTAGGTTTGGTTTGGTCTAGTCATTTATTTAAAGCAAACTCTGCCAAACAGCTAAATAGCCTCAGACTAGTAAAATTTCAAAGACCCAAATTAATTAGAAAATACTTTCTTAGCCTTTTGTGGAGAGCTGCAGTAACAAAAATTTCGGCATTTAGTGAAGTTAATTTAAATGCAAAAAACATTGAACTTCTTAGACAGATTATAGTTGGTGAGAAGGAAGATAATAGAGCTATTTTTCCAATTAGCTTGGTTCAGTTATCTACAAAAGGTCATACAGTCAATTTAGCACCATTTAAGCACAAGATGGATATTAATGGAGGTGAGAATATATATCGCTTCTATCATGATGGACTTGTTATTCATATGTATATTGATGATCCGCGGTTGTCTGTTTTAAAATCTTCGGTTGATTATAATCACCCTATGTTCGTTGGATTGGATATAACTATTATTAACCAAATCAATTATGAAAATTCATTTCAATATCAAAATACTTTGAAACATACAAAAGAATATTTCAATCACTTTCCTAGCCAACGTCCAGCTAAAGCATCTAAGAGTACTCATAAATAAGGATTTTCTCCCATTGCGACTACCACACAAAAAATTCTTAAATCTAACTCTAGCTGGTGATAACTCGACTCCATGTGGCAGCAAAGTTGATAAAAACCTTTGTTGTGGTCTTTTTCTTTAAAGTGGGCGAGCTCATGTACCACTAACGCTTTTAATAACGGCTCGGGAGCGCGGAGCAAGTCGCTGTTTATCGCTAAATCGTGCTTACGGGTTTTACCTTGCATTCGATACGTATGTGTACCGAGTGCATTGGTCACCATGTCGCCTTGTTTTTTAAACGCCGCACGACCAAATGGTGGCGCATTTTTTAAATATTGTTTTTTAAGCTCGGTTGCGTAGTTATAAAGTAGTTTATCGCTAGTAATGGTATGTGCTTGCGGATACTTTTTAAGTAAGTAGTCACATACCTTGTTGTTATCTATAAGGCTTAATACTTGCTCAACAATGTTAGCTGGGTAGCCGGTAAAGTAACGTGCGTATTCACTCATTATTGTTTCTCTGTCGTTTTACTTTTAAAAAAGTGCTTGCTGGTGGGCTTCTTTTGCGCCAGTAAATGGGTTTAATGCTTTGTGATCATAACCAAGGTCTTTGCAAAACTGCCTTGCTAATAACGGCGCTTCTCGGTTATCTGCCGTATGAAAAAACACATAAGGGGTTTTTCCTTCATCAAGCCATTGTTTTACTTTACTTAGCCACGGTTTATAAAAGGGTTTATAGTCGTTTTGTAAATCGGCTATTACAAAGCGCGCCATAGGCTCTGAGCCAGTAGCTATTGCATGTACCGGTAAGTGGGGCTTTTTTTGCTGTGCATCTATTAGCGCTTCGGTTGTTGGTTTTACCGCAAATAGGGCGCGAGTATCCATCGATATACGATTTATGTTGTTTGCCATTAATAATTGGTTAAGCGCTATTTCGGCTTCACCCTTTTGAAAAAACGCAGTATGACGTACCTCTACACCGTAATTAACCTCTTTTGGTAACAGGCTAATAAATTGGGCGAGTTTGGGTAAGTCACCAGGGCCAAATGTTTTAGGTAATTGCAGCATGATTTGCCCGGTTTTTTCTAAAATAGGGGAGAACAAGTTAAGCCAATCAGTAAGCTCGGTTTGAACATTAGTAAGATGCAGCTCGTGGCTAAAGCGACGATTAAACTTAAACGTAAATTTAAAATCATCGGGTACGCTGTTTGCCCAGCGCAATACGGTACTTGGCGATGGGTCAGCGTAAAAGCTGGTATTACCTTCAACAGAGTTAAAGTGTTGGGCGTATTGGCTAAGCATATCGGCGTTTTTACATTGGCTTGAAAATAAATTGCCTTTCCATGCATTACTCGACCACTGCGGGCATCCAATATATAACATACAAACTAGCGCCTTATTATAAAGTGGCGATAGTGTAGCAAATAACAAAACGAGCTGCTGTAAATTCAGGGGCAAAAGCGGCACACGCCCTAGCATCTTAATGTTAGTTGAGTATAATGCAGGGCTTAATTTGATTATTTTTAGATTGCTAGCGGCTTTATTTGTATTGTGGTGACCTGTTTTTTAAATCACACGCCTTAAAACAAATAAATATAACCGTTTAAGCCTTTTATCTGACAGGAAAACTATGCGCTCTATATATTGCGGACAGCTAAATAAAACTCACGTAGATCAAGAAGTTGAACTATGTGGCTGGATCAACAAACGACGTGACCTTGGTGGACTTATCTTTGTCGATTTACGCGATAGAGAAGGTTTAGTACAAGTTGTATTCGACTCTGACATTGAAGAGTTAATGAGTTCAGCTAACACACTTCGCCAAGAATTTTGTGTTCAGCTAAAGGGTACTGTACGTGCACGCCCTGATAGCCAAGTAAATAAAGATATGGCAACAGGTGAAATTGAAGTTTTAGGTACTGAGCTTACAATTATTAACCGCTCTGAACCGCTTCCACTTGATTTTAACCAAGTAAACTCAGAAGAGCGTCGTTTAAAATACCGTTACTTAGACCTACGTCGTCTAGAAATGAGTGACCGTATTAAATTACGTGCTAAAGCAAGCAGCTTTGTTCGTCGCTTTTTAGATGAAAACGGCTTTTTAGACATCGAAACACCTGTACTTACTAAAGCAACGCCAGAAGGCGCACGCGATTACTTAGTGCCAAGCCGCGTTCATAAAGGTAGTTTTTACGCTTTACCACAGTCTCCACAGTTATTTAAGCAATTGTTGATGATGTCGGGTTTTGACCGTTACTACCAAATTGTTAAATGTTTCCGTGATGAAGATTTACGTGCTGATCGCCAACCAGAATTTACCCAAATAGATATAGAGACCTCGTTCATGAGCTCTGATCAAGTACGTGGTATGACTGAAAAAATGATCCGCGAGATGTGGCAAACATTGCTAAACGTTGATTTAGGCGATTTTCCAATCATGCCTTACAGCGAGGCAATGAGTCTTTACGGTTCTGATAAGCCAGATTTACGTAACCCAATGAAATTAGTTGATGTTGCAGATTTAGTTAAAGACGTAGAGTTTAATGTTTTCTCAGGTCCAGCTAACGACGAAAAAGGTCGTGTTGCTGTATTAACTGTACCGAGTGGCGCTAAGCTTTCTCGTAAACAACTTGACGATTACACTAAGTTTATTGGTATTTACGGCGCTAAAGGTATGGCGTGGATGAAAGTAAATGACCACACTGCAGGCGCTGAAGGTGTTCAATCACCAGTGGCTAAGTTTTTAAGCGAAGACGTAATTACTAAATTACTTGAGCGTACTAATGCTCAGTCTGGCGATATCATTTTATTCGGTGCCGATAAGCGCAACACAGTAAATGAAGCAATGGGCGCACTGCGCGTTAAGATTGGTGTTGACTTAGAAATCACTAACCTTAATAGTTGGGCACCACTTTGGGTTGTAGACTTCCCAATGTTTGAAGAAGATGACGAAGGCACATTACATGCTGTGCATCATCCATTCACTGCACCAAAAGATATTACTGCAAGTGAGCTTGAAGCAAATCCAGCTGCGGCTATTTCAGATGCCTACGACATGGTATTGAACGGCTACGAAGTGGGTGGCGGTTCGGTACGTATTCATAATGCAGATATGCAAGAAACTGCATTTAGAATTTTAGGTATTAACGAGCAAGAGCAACAAGACAAGTTTGGTTTTTTACTTGATGCACTTAAATACGGTACACCACCACATGCAGGTTTAGCATTTGGTCTTGACCGTTTAGCAATGCTTTTATGTGGTACCGATAACATTCGTGACGTTATTGCTTTCCCTAAAACAACACAAGCGTCGTGTTTATTAACCAACGCACCAAGCAAACCTAACCTTGATTCGTTAGCTGAGCTTGCAATTAGTGTTGTTGAAAAAGCGATACCTAGCGAAGAGTAATTTTTGTTTAGCTTATTGAGCTAAATTTAAAAACCCTTAAGTTATATGCTTAAGGTTTTTTTTGTGGTTAAATTTGCAGCAGAGTGTATTTTAACCGAACAGACGAAAAAGGAATTATTATGTCGATCAATGCAACCCTATTTGGTGAGTTCTTAGTTTTTTTTATTGTGCTGAGTATTCCTATTTTTGCTGTAATTAGCTACAAAATAGGTAAGCGTAAAAGTACTATGCCTGGGGTTTTAGCTTTTGTGGGTGGCTGTTTAGCGCTATTTCCACTATTTGCTTTGATTTTTATTGCAGTGCTTGCGCTTAAAAAAGATTTACCTAAAAATAGCGTCTATGCCCATTAAAAACTAGGATAATAGTGTCAATTTCAAATAATAATCACTACTTCGACGAGCAATTTAATGCTTTGCAGCACGAAGAGCAACTAACTGAAAATTCTGAGTTTGAAGAGTGCACATTTATCGATTGCGACTTTTCAGACGGACAGTTTAAAAATTGCCGATTTATACAGTGCAACTTTAAAAACTGTAATTTATCGTCACTTAAATGGAACTACAGCTCGCTTGAAGATGTAAGTTTTAGCCACTGTAAATTAAATAGTCTGCAATGGACTGACGTGGATTGGCCAGCGCTTAGTATTAACGCACCGGTGAGCTTTAATTATTGCGAGCTCAGTAATAGTTCTTTTTTTGAATTAACCCTCAAAGCCCTCAAACTAACACACTGCTTTGCCAAAAATGTTGATTTTAGACATGCTGATTTAAGCGGTAGTGAATTTACAGGAACAGATTTTCGCGATAGTGAGTTTTTTCAAACTAACCTAACAAAATGTGATTTTGTAGGTGCGACAGCATTTAATATAGATTTGAATAATAATATGTTAGCGAATGCTAAGTTTGATCGCTTCGAAGCACTTAATTTGCTTACCAGCCTTAATATAGAGCTTTGTGATTAATTTAGTTTAATATGATTACTAACTAGAAGCGACAGCTTAGCTGGGCTTCTAGATACTGCGTGACTTCGTAATTAACGGCTAGGGCCATTTTTATTACGTGCACTGGCAAGTTGTCTCGCGATTGCTAATAACGCTGGTGAAATATCTTCAGCGCCATCTTTAATTAGTTTTGTAACGTCACCTGATGAAAACAAACCGTCACGTGGTGATTTAATACCTAACTCACGAACAAAATCCTTCGTTTTACCTGTGCTGCCTGTTTCAATAAACTTAAAAATAATACGTTCATTGTTGTTTTTAGCAGGGGTTTTTAGTGTTTCGATTTCGTCATGTATTGCAGTTAGTTTGTCTTCTAAAATTTCTATGCGTTCTTGAATGCTATTGTATGATTTCATTTATTGGATCTTTTACTAAATATATTTAAACAATGGCGGCTATTATCGCATAGTTTGACAATAGAGAATGCAAACCTATAAAGTAAAAGTTATTTTTAATTAAAAACAATAATTTATATAAGTTTAAATATGCAAAAAACACTTAAAAAGCTTTTTATATTAAGTGCACTAGCTCTAAGTACACCAGTAATAAGTAAATCAGTAATCGGCGCAACAGGCTATGCAAACGATGGCCTTATAACTGATCAAAGCCGTAATCGCACTATTCCTATAAATATCACACTACCAAGTAACAATGCTAAGTGCACTGAACAAGTAAAATGCCCTGTAGCGTTTATTAACGCAGGTTACGGGATTAGCCATAACGGGTATACGTTTGCCAGTAATGCGTTTAATCAGCGTGGATATTTAACAATAGCCGTTGCACATGAGCTAAAAAGTGACCCTTACTTAAACCGTGAGCAGCCTTACTTAACCACTCGCATGGAAAACTGGCATCGTGGCGTAGTAACGCTTAAGTTTTTAGTTAATGAGCTATCGAGTAAATACCCAGCATACGAATTTACAAAACTCACCTTATTTGGGCACTCAAACGGCGGGGATATTTCCGCATTATATGGCTCTATTTATCCCAATGAAGTAAGCCAAATTATTACGCTCGATCATCGCCGCATGTTGATCCCGCGCAATAAAAACATTCGCGTACTTACTCTACGCGGTAGTGATTACCCAGCAGATGCGAATGTGCTGTTAATCGATTCAGAGCTGGATAAGTTTTCTGTTACGCAAATAATGATAGAAAAATCGCGTCATAACGATATGTACGATGGCGGGCCAAAATGGCTGGTGGATAGAATGAGTAAAGAAGTAGAGGGATTTTTAGATAATTAGGCAAGATATAATCAAGCCAACTTTAAGCTGGCTTGATATATAAAGGTTTAAGCTGACGCAGAATTTTGAGTGGTATTAAACAAAGCATGTATATTATTGCAGGTTACCCTTGCGGTGTAGCAAACTGTTTTATTGGTCGTTCTTTTATTTCCATATCTTCAGTAGGAATAGCTAACAGTGAATATCTGGTTCTTATGGTAATGATATCAGCAAATTTACCGTTAATGTACAAGTTGACGAACGGTGTGATCGTACTTACTAAGTATTTTTTTTCAGGGTTTAAAGCAAACCTTTCTTCCATGCCTTTTAGCTCAATAAACTTTACTTCAAGCGGTTCGAACTCTATAGAGGATAATTGTTTGTGGGCACGCCGCCGTCCTTGTATAGGTTGTTCAGGGACTTTTGCACCTGGATTTTCCGCTCTTAATGAGAAGTATGCATCCACTTCATATATAAACATTGAGTTTAAGTCGATTCCCTGCTTATCGAAAGCGAGGGAGCTTAGCTTAACTTGATAAGGCGTAGTATTCGCCAATCTTATACTAGTGATACATTTAGTATCTAAATGACAAAATGTATAAGAGGATGCAGCAATAGGACCTTCGATAATCTCATCAGAGTTGGCAAAAGTAGAGTAACTAATTAAATAAAATATTATATTTACTAAAATTTTCATTGGGCTGCTCGTACTGCATTTTCAAAAAGATATGCCGAATATAGTAAGGTCTCTCTGTCTTCATTTGTTTGATAAATCTGTGCGCTTTGAGCAATGAAATTAAGATCTTTTATAGCAGTTCTCGCGTTATAGGCTGTATCTTCAGAGGTCCAGACTGCGTGGCTAAACTCATGAACAATAGTATCTACTTTTCGATCAGTACCTACGTTAAAAAAACTCTTACCAAATCCTATAATACCGTATCTATCATAATAGGTAGCATCACCAAATTCAGCGCTTTTATAAAGTTTTTGTGGGGTCAAATGCATGGAGCCGATAAGGTTAATTACTTTACGCGCTTGGCGAATTAAAAATGTTCGTGTTGCCTCAAATTTAATTGAATTAATAAAACCGTATTGTTTCATAATAGATTCGAATTTTTCTTTTCATCTGCGTTAGCAGGATTGTGCAATATATTAATAAAAGTTGTTAATGCTTTTGGGGTAATTAGCATAGCTAATTCAATTTGTTTCAGCTCAGATAGAGTTAACTCGATACCTGTTTTGTTTGTTACTTCGTAAATTGAAAAGTTATTGCGTTCGTAGTAAGTATTTTTATTCATACCGATCCTTGGTTATTAAATATTATTGTAAACTACTAAAAGTGTACCTATTATTCAACCCCTATATTTAATTTTAGAGTTTAAGTTTGCTTTATAAACAACTAAATATAACGCAGTAATAACTGCGCTATATTTACCGGATGTAGTTACTTTACCAGTTCACTAACAATAACAGGGTTATTATGTAGTGTTTTATGCACTGGGCATTTGTCGGCTATTTCGAGTAAACGCTGACGCTCTGGCTCTGTTAAGTCGCCACGTAAGGTGATTTTACGGGTAATGGCTTCAAGGTTACCTGTTTGCTCACAATCGTCGCAATCTTTGTTGTAATCGCGAGTGTGATCAAGCTCTACTTTTACATGCTCCAGTGGTAAGTTTTTACGTGTAGCGTACATACGCAGTGTCATGGCCGTACAGGCACCAAGCCCCGCTAATAAGTGATGATACGGATCAGGACCTAAGTTTTTACCACCTACTTTTATTGGCTCATCTGCAAGCCAAGTATGATCTTTTGTACTTACGTGCTGAGTAAATACATGGTCTTTTTCTTCAACGAGTACATTGCCACCCGTTAAACTTGCCGTGTATTTAGTTTTGTCGTACTTAACATAACGGTTTGCCCACGTTGCAATTATTTGTGCTGCGTAGTCGGCATCGTTTTTATTTGTTAAAAGGTGATCGGCGTTATCTAGGCTAATAAAGCTTTTAGGATGCTTGGCTGATGCATAAATTTTTTCAGCTTCACTAATATTTACAGTCGCATCAATAGGGGAGTGCATTACTAAAAGTGCGCGCTTAAGTTTACTAATGTGGCTCTTATCGTACTTGGCTATATCGTCTATAAATTGTTTTTTAATAGTAAATTCACGACCGGCTAAGTTTACTTTAGCTTCACCTGCTGCGTTAATTTCATCAAGGTGTGCTTCAAAGTTATGCGCTACGTGCTGCGCATCTGACGGTGCACCAATGGTTGTAATAGCCGATACTTCAGGAATATGCTCCGCAGCAGCAAGAACGGCAGCCCCGCCTAAACTGTGGCCAATGAGTAGTTGCGGCGCCGCAAAATGCTCACGTAAATGATTTGCCGCAGATACTAAATCTTGAATGTTTGATGAAAAGTTACTGTTAGCAAAGTCGCCATCGCTATTACCTAAACCGGTAAAGTCGAAACGTAGTACGGCAATGCCTTGTTGTGTTAAAGCTCGGCTAATACGAGTGGCTGCTGCAATGTCTTTACCGCAGGTAAAGCAGTGTGCAAATAGCGCGTAAAACTTAACGTCACCAGAGGGAAGTTCAAGTTGGCCGGCAAGTTCTAAATCGCCGCTTTTAAAAGATACTTTTTGTCGCATGGGGAGCCTTATTTACACAAATAAAATACATTATATTAGGGCGTGTTGACCGTTGTGGATTGAAATTTGTTCAATCTAGGGGCGATTTAATCGCGGCGCGAGGTTTGTAACCTAGTGGACTAAGTAAAAACCGAGCAAAGCTTCCGCGTCCTGCTCACGCCCCTTACCTACATCCATGTAGGCAACAAAGAGTTAATCGTCCCTAGAAAGAACCCAAAGGGTAGCGCATGTTTGGCATTTATGCTGCGTTATCGCCTATTTATGGGGAACAACCACACATCATAGGCTCTGCCTTGCTTAAATACCAAACAGTCTGCTGCAAATTCACCCACCAAAGGTCAGCACGCCCTAGTAGACCAGATATAAGTACTAAACCTTGCAAATTCAACGTTTTTTTATAAGTTGATCTTGATCAAGCCAAGTGGCGGTGACTATGCTTTGCGGACATATGTCCTTATGTTTTTGAGGTCATTTGTCTATCCTCGCATAGCGCTATAATGAAGGCTTTGCTACTTTATATAAGTAATTTAGCACTATTAAAAGCAACTCACTTCACACAACCTATTCACTGGAACGTACAATGCAATTACCTACTGTTGATTATAAAGCTCCCGATGCGGCTGCACAATTTGTTGAATCGTTAAGAAATACTGGATTTGGCGTTTTAAAAAACCACCCAATCCCACAGTCTTTAGTTGAGTCTATTTACAAAAATTGGCAAGACTTTTTTAACTCAGAGCAAAAGCACGACTTTTTATTCTCTAAAGAAACTCAAGACGGTTACTTTCCGCCTTCAGTATCAGAAGTAGCGAAAGGCTTTACAATAAAAGACATTAAAGAGTACTTTCATGTGTACCCTAAAGGTCGCGTTCCTGCCCAGCTTGAAGCTGATGTACGTGAATACTACCGTTTAGCAAGTGAATTTGCTGGCACATTATTAAGCTGGGTTCAGGCTGAAGCACCAGCTGATGTACGTGCTAAGTTTTCAATTGATTTAAAAGACATGATTGCCGATTCTGAGCAAACATTATTACGTATCCTACATTACCCACCAATGACGGGTGATGAAGAGCCAGGTGCTATTCGCGCAGCAGCCCATGGCGATATTAATTTATTGACTGTATTACCAGCTTCGAATGAGCCTGGTTTACAAGTTCAAAAAACAGATGGCGGTTGGTTAGACGTGCCATGTGACTTTGGCAGCTTAATTATTAATATCGGCGACATGCTACAAGAAGCGTCGGGCGGGTATTTCCCATCGACAATTCACCGTGTAATTAACCCAACGGGTAAAGCATCTACTAAATCGCGTATTTCATTACCGTTATTTTTACACCCGCATCCAGATGTTGTGCTTTCAGAGCGCTACACGGCAGATAGCTACTTGCAAGAACGTTTGCGTGAGTTAGGTGTTAAGTAACTCTAATACTTAGAGTAATTAAGTATAAACAAAAAACGGCTCATGGCCGTTTTTTGCATTTTTAAGCAACTTGAGCACTGGTTTAATTTTAATAAACTATGCTCAATTGCTCGCAACGTAAATAATGGCATGCATTCTTAGCTACTACAGGTATAATGCGCGCAACTGGCTAATGTAGCCTTATTTAAAAGAGAGTTTATATGAGTTTTGAAGGTTTAGGTTTATCACAGTCTTTGGTTAATGCGGTTTTAGAAAAGGGCTATGAAACGCCAACGCCGATTCAGGCTCAAGCAATTCCTGCAATTATTGAACGCCGTGATGTTATGGCAGCAGCGCAAACAGGTACAGGTAAAACAGCAGGCTTTACATTACCACTTATTGAGCGTTTGTCGTCGGGCCCTAAAGCTAAAAGTAACCACGTACGTGCACTTATTTTAACGCCTACGCGTGAACTTGCTTTGCAAGTAAGCGAAAACGTTGAAGAGTACGCTAAGCATTCGGATGTGAGCTCATTTGTAGTTTACGGTGGCGTTAAAATTAACCCACAAATGCAGCGTCTTCGTAAAGGTGTTGATATTTTAGTAGCAACGCCGGGTCGCTTAATTGACTTACATAATCAAAATGCAGTTAAATTTGATAGCGTTGAAGTGCTTGTACTCGATGAAGCTGACCGTATGTTAGACATGGGCTTTATTCACGACATTAAACGCTTAATTGCTAAAATGCCTGCTAAACGTCAAAACTTGATGTTTTCGGCTACATTTTCTGACGAAATTCGTGCATTAGCAAAAGGGTTAATTAATGATCCTGTTGAAATTTCAGTTGCAGCAAAAAATACCACTGCAAAAAGTGTTACTCAGTGCGTTTACGCGGTAGATAAAACACGTAAAACAGCATTGCTAAGCCACTTAATTCGCACTAACGATTGGCAACAAGTATTAGTGTTTAGCCGTACAAAGCACGGTGCTAACCGCTTAGTTAAACAACTTGAACGCGATGACATTGTAGGCGCGGCCATCCATGGTAATAAATCACAAGGCGCACGTGTTAAAGCACTTGATGGTTTTAAAAGTGGTGAAGTACGCGTACTAGTAGCAACAGACATTGTTGCACGTGGTTTAGACATTGTTGAATTACCGCATGTTGTTAACTACGACTTACCAAATGTATATGAAGATTACGTTCACCGTATTGGCCGTACAGGCCGTGCTGGTGCATCGGGTCATGCGATTTCGTTTGTAACGGTTGATGATGCTGTTGATTTATACGGTATTGAACGCTTTATTGGTGAGCTTATCCCACGTGCTGAAGAAGACGGTTTTGAGCCTATTAACCCAGTAGCAGAGCGCGCATTAGATGCTCGCCCACTGCCGTCTAAAAAGCCTAAGAAAAAGCAGCCTTTTAATAAGCCTAAATCTGATAGCAGCAAGCCTAACAGTAAAAAGCCGAACAATGGTGGTAATGGTACCGGCCCTCGTCGTGGTGGTTCTAAAAAGCCAGCAGCTAAAACAGATGATAATGCGCAAAACCCATGGGCAAAGCGTGAATCTGTTGGCGGTAGTGGCCAACGCCGTCGTCGCACAAATAACGATTAATGATCATATTGGCGTTTAATTAATTTAGAACTTGGTTAAAGGCTGATACAAAAAACGCGTTCTCTTCTTTTGAATAAATAGAAGCAGCGCGTTTTTTATTGTCTGTAATTTGTACTTACTGTATTGCCTACCTGATTAAATAGTTAATACCCAAGCCGACAAATAAAGTCACACTTACGCTAAGTAGTGTGCCGAGCATAACGTACTCGGTGAGTTTTTATCTTTACTTGCACTTAAATCGCCAAACCTAAATACCGACTTTGCCGCAAGTAAAAAACCAAGCCCTGCAAATTGGTCAAGCAATATAAAGCTCAGCATAAGTACGCGTTCCAACATACCAATGCTTTGCCCTGCAAGCGGTAAGCTACCAGTACTTGAAAAGTTACTTGTTAAACGCTCTAACATCATTCTTATAAATACGGCGCTGGGACTTAAAATAATTAAATAACCGCATACCACCCACAGTATTTTGGGATCAGTGAGCATATTATTAATTGCAGCCATAAAGCTATTGTTATCAGTTAGCCAAATACTGAGCGCAATAATAACGAGTATGTGCGCTATTTGATCTAGTAAAAAAGGCACCACGCCTTTATTAGAATACGATTTAGCTATATCAATAAAGTAATGGCTCAGCATAATGCTCGCCGTGGCAATTAAAACACTGCTTAGTTGCTGCCACCCGAATGTGTATTCCCACACGGTAATAATGAGTGCACTTGTTACACCATGCACTAGTACATGAAAATAAAGCTTACTGGCTTTAAAATGACGGGTATTTCTGTCGTTTACCCAACTCATAGGTTGCCAGTAAAAATCAGCGAGTAAGTGGCCAATAATAAGCGCGATCAGTAAAAGTGAAAACTCCATTATTCACCTCCTTTAATTATATTTTTTATAACGTGTTGTGTGTGCTTAATAAAGCGTTCTATAAGTTGGTAGTGCGCTAAATTTAGTAGTTTTGTTACATTTTCGCGACTTGTTTTAAGCTCTTTAGCCAGTGCCGCGTGGCTGTTGTCTGATGATGTTAAATAGACATACAGGGCATTTGCTTGTTTTTGCGTGATTTTAGTGAGTAATACGTCGGCAAAGGCTAAATTAAGATTTAAGCTTTCATCAAGCTGCTGCTCGTTAATATTAAAAACAAAGCGTTGATTGCCTATTTTATCAAGGCCTTGCCCCGAAAGAGTAAAAGCAGAACCGGTTGCTGTTTTTATATCGCTGCGTGGGTTATCTATTTGCCCAAGCGCCAAGCTTTGTCGTAGTTCATAACCTGACGATTTAAGGTGTAAATATACAAGTATGGCATTTTTAAAAAGGAGCTCAGGATTATTAACTTGTAACTGAAAGGCATCGCCTCGGTATATATTCCAAAGTGTTTGCTCCCCCGAAATGTTTCGCAAACTTTGCTCTAGTTGATAAAGCATGGCATCGTATTGCTGCTTAGGGATTGTTTGCGATTTAATAATATCGCCGCTGATCACACCAATCATAAAAATCTCAAAATGGTTACTTTTTAATATGTAACCAATATTGGTTACATAAGGGTATGTAACTAATTTAGGTTACTTAAATATAAATTGCAAGGTACACTTATTTTATAACGTTACTTTTATTGCTATTAATCCTCACTAGGACACTAAATGACTTTACAAAACGAGCAGCAAAGCACGAAACCACGCGTAGGTATTTTTGTTGATGTGCAAAATATTTATTACACGTGCCGCGAGAGTTACGGAAAAAACTTTGACTACAATGCGTTTTGGCGGGTAATGCAGGCGCAATACAATATTGAGTGTGCTTTTGCGTACGCTATTTATCGAGGTGATGAAAAGCAAAATCAGTTTCAAAATATTTTGCGTGCGATTGGTTTTGACGTAAAGCTAAAGCCATTTATTCAACGCCGTGATGGAAGTGCTAAAGGCGATTGGGATGTAGGTATAACAATAGACATGTTAGAGCAGGGTAAAAGCCTTGATAAGGTTGTTTTGCTCTCTGGCGATGGTGACTTTGCTTTGTTACTTGGGCATTTAAAAAATCAATATAATGTACCGTGCGATGTATACGGTGCTGACCGGTTAACCGCTGAGGTATTAAAACAAAGCGCAGAGCAATTTCATTTAATTGATAATACTTTGCTACTTTAACAGTAAAAAATAGTTAAAAAAGTGCAAGCTAAGTGCCTGCAACATGAGAGATTTTAATACAAAGCCGTAATAGATGAATTAAGCCTTATATAGGCTTTTTTTATTACTGTAATCAATTGGGTTTGCTAAATGATTATGGTAATTTTAAAGCATAACGAGTTACCAAGGACTTACATGCTTCATTATAGCAACATGCCACTAGATAGAGGCTCAAATTTTCGTAAAGACCCATCGTGGCTTAAAGCGCAAATGTCGGCGCAAAGTAAATGGGTTTTAGTTAAAAATAATCAAACCCTATTTATTAAAGATACTCCTAAAGTAAGCTATTTAACGTATCAACAAGTGGCACATTTAGATTTAACGAGTGCTATTTTTGTTGGTTTAAACAATGCTAAACATGGTGTGTTTGCATTGGATGTTTCTGATCTGGATGAAAGCGTACTTTCGCCTTTAATCGAGGGCGCTCAGTTTTTTGATATTCGCCAATATGGGCCTCAAGTAACCATTAAATATGCCTCAATAGCCGCCCTTGCGAGAGGGTTATGTTATTGGCATGCCACGCACCGTTTTTGTGGGCGCTGCGGTAGTAAAAACCGTTCAGTGGAAGCCGGGCATTCTCGTGTATGTGAAAACGAAAACTGTAAGCATCCTACATTCCCGCGCACCGATCCTGCGGTAATTATGGTCGTTACTAAAGTCTTTGCTGACGGAGTAGAACGCTGTTTATTAGGTCGCCAAGCTGCGTGGCCCACTGGTATGTATTCTTCGCTTGCTGGATTTGTAGACCCAGGGGAGACACTGGAACAAGCTGTTGCGCGTGAAGTTAAAGAAGAGGCAGGCATAGAAGTTGATAACGTACGTTATGTTGCATCTCAGCCATGGCCGTTCCCATCGTCAATTATGCTTGGCTTTTTTGCACAGGCGACATCTGAGCAAATTAACGTAGATAAAGAAGAGCTAGACGATGCAAAATGGTTTAGTCGTGAAGACTTAGAGCAATTTGGTAATTGGCACGAAGAAGGCGAGCATTTAAAGCTGCCTAGAACCGATTCTATCTCTCGTTATTTAATTGAGCATTGGCGCACAAACCCCTAAGGATTAATAATGTCGAGTAAAAGTAATAAAAACACTCAGCTGGTATCATCAGGGCGAAAAAAAGCCTATACACATGGCGTAGTCAATCCCGTTGTACAGCGTGCATCTACCATTGTATTTGATACTGTAGCCGATTTAAAAGAAGCAGCTAAAACCCGTGGCGATAAAACGTTATTTTATGGGCGCCGAGGAACAACAACACACTTTGCGCTACAAGAAGCTATTACAGAACTTGAAGGCGGCGAAGGGTGTGCATTGTACCCTTGTGGCGCTGCGGCGATCAGCCAAGTATTTTTATCGTTTTTAAAAACCGGTGATCATATTTTAATGGTTGATAACGTGTACGAACCAACTCGCGATTTTTGCGATAAAATTTTAGTGGGGCTGGGCATTACAACAACCTATTACCCGCCAACCATTGGCGCAGGTATTGAAGATTACATTCAGCCAAATACTAAAGTGTTGTTTTTAGAATCTCCAGGCTCTATTACGATGGAAGTGCAAGATGTGCCCGCTATGGTAAAAGTAGCCAATGAGCACAACGTAATGACCATGCTTGATAATACCTACGGTAACGGTTTGCATTATCGCCCGTTAGAGCACGGTGTTGATATTAGTATTCAAGCTGCAACAAAGTATATTGTTGGCCATTCAGACGTGATGATGGGGGTGGCTGTTGCTAATAAAAAGTATTGGCCAACCTTGCGCGAAAACTCATACTTACTAGGGCAATGTACCAGTGCCGATGATGCGTATTTAGCACTTAGAGGCCTGCGTACAATGGGTGTGCGTTTAAATCAACATGAAAAAGCAGCAATAGAAGTAGCTAAATGGCTCGAGCAACATGAGCTTATTGATCATATTCGACACCCTGCATTTGAAAGCTGCCCAGGGCATGAGTTCTTTAAACGTGACTTTGATGGCAGTAATGGGTTGTTTTCATTTGTGATGAAAACCGGGAATCAAAAAGCGATTGATGTCTTTTTAGATAGCCTTGAGCATATTAAAATGGGTTTTTCGTGGGGCGGTTTTGAAAGTTTAGTAACCGCTAATTTAACTATGAAAGGGCTGCGTTCAAATACAGGTTGGGATTTAGGCCCGGTTATTCGCTTGCATATTGGTCTTGAAGATGTTGAAGATTTAATTAGCGATTTAAGCCAAGCACTTGAGGTTTATAAGCAGCATTTATAATTTATATCGCAATTTATGCTGTTACATTTAAATGTATTGTTACAAAGCTCACCATAGGTGGGCTTTTTTTTGCTGGTAATTCAAGGTGTTTACACTTAGTGTGGATAAATACACAGAAAATAAAAAGTCATTAAGGATAGTCAATGGCAACACCATTACCGATAAACGTAGGGCGATTAACGCAAATAGCGGGATTTGAGCTTGTACGTATGTTTTTAACAAAACGTGGACTTATTGCATTAGCAGCCTTTGCATTGGTGTGGCTAATAATACTGCGCTACCCAATAGGGCAGGCAATAGGCATTGTAAGTGCGCCCGATTTTGAGCAAATAGCCCGTGATATATCAGGTTCTATTGGTTTAAGTAAATTATTGGATTGGCCTGAGGCCGAATTTGCTATGTACTGGTTAATAGCCTTATATAGCTTTCCCGTTTTTGGTTTATTTATTTGTAGCGACCAAACGGTAGGCGATAGAGAGCGCGGCACACTAAGGTTTTTATCACTGCGCTCCACTCGCTTTGAAATACTGTTTGGCCGTTTTTTAGGGCAGCTAGGAGTATTAGCATGTTTGGTGGGTATAACGCTTGTAGCTACACTCGCGGTATTGGGTTTTAGAGAGCCAAGTTTACTGGCTGGTGGTTTTGCCCGTGCGCTTTCTATATTTTTAATATTAGTGATTACTCTGTGCCCATTTGTAGCACTAATGACGTTAATTAATACCTTTGCTCGCTCATCACGTTTATCTATTGTATTGGCAATTTTATATTTTGCAGCAGGCGGTATTGTAGTTGGTATATTGCAATGGCAAATACCCGCATTAGGCTTGCTTGATTATTTATTTCCGGGTGTGCAAATAGAGCTATTAGCGGGGCAAAATTTACCATTATTGAGCGCTGTGGCTATTCCCCTTGTGCAAACTGCGGTATTACTAAGCGTTGCTCAACGTATTTTTGCAAGGAGCTCACTATGAGACCATTAATTACAGCTAGCGGTTTGAGTAAATCGTATGGTGCAAAACTTGCGCTTAATAATGTGGACTTTGAAATTAACAAAGGCGCGCCAGTGGCACTTGTTGGGCCAAATGGTGCGGGTAAAACTACCTTATTTAGTTTGTTGTGCGGCTATATTGCGCCAAGTAAAGGCAGCCTTGAAATATTAGGGCATAAACCTGGTAGTGCTGCTTTATTTAATAAAGTAAGTGCATTACCGCAAGACGCGCAACTTGACCCTCGTTTTAATATAGATAAGCAACTCGCCTTTTATGCAAAGCTGCAAGGTATGGGTGCTAAGCAAAGTCAAACTGAGGCGCTACGTGTACTTGATTTAGTTGGCTTAAAAGAAATTGCAAAGCAGCGTGCGGGGGATTTATCGCACGGTATGCGCAAGCGCGTTACGATAGCGCAAGCACTTATTGGCGCACCACAAATTGTAATGCTTGATGAAGCAACCGCAGGGCTTGATCCGATTCATGCCAGAGAAGTACGTGAGCTGGTATCAGAATTAAGTGAACAGGCTACATTTATTTTAAGCTCTCACGATTTAACTGAGCTTGAGCGACTATGCTCACAGGTACTTCATTTAGATAAAGGCGTACTAAGCGAGCATCAAACAAAAACTAATAATACCGATAAACACTTTTATACATTAATGCTAAGCGAGGCTTATCAAAATGTTGAGCAACAGCTTCAAGCAATTGCAGGTGTGAGTCGTGTGTATATGAGCCAACATAAAGAATATGTAGTTGAGTATCAGCCAACGAGCGATCCACTTGATATTGCACTACTGAATTTTTGTCATCAACAACACTGGCAGTACAGGCAGTTAGTTAATGGTCATACGTTAGAGAATCAAATATTTAAACAGGAGAAAGTATAATGGGTTTACTTAGCGGACTTATGGGTAATGCAAGCGAAGTTGACGATTCTGATTTAGAAAAAATCCTTGCCAATACATTAATTGACGGCGAGCAAGTAGAAAAAGCATATAAAGTAGTACGTGATATGTTTATTTTTACTAATAAGCGCTTAATCTTAATTGATAAGCAAGGTATGACCGGTTCTAAAATGGAAATGGTGAGTATTGCTTACTCTAAAATCACCAAGTTTAGTAAAGAAAGTGCAGGCCATTTTGACTTAGATGCCGAGCTAAAAATATGGGTTGGCTCAGATCCAACACCAATTAGTAAAGAGTTTAAGTCTGGCGATAATATTAACGATGTTTACCGAATTATTAGCCAACACGCGCTTTAATACGGTACATGTTTTAAGTGGTTGTTCACTAGATGTTGCAACTACTTTAATTTTACAGTTTACAACACTTCCTTACAATTAACTTAATAAATACAACTGGTTAGTTAAGTTTTCATTCAGTTTCCTAACGTTAGCATGTGCCTCGACTTTAGCAATACAGCTAGAGCATAAAAAGCAATGTACATAGGGAAGTCTTACAATGAAAAAATTAGCAGTTATTATTTCGAGCATTTTATTATCTAGCACTGCGGCTGCTGCAGACAGCTATAATTCAATTAGTAACCTAAGCTACAAAAATAGCGATAACAACGACACCGTTGCTGTAGATTCTATTTACTACTTATCTCCTAAAAAAACTTTAGGTCCGTACGATCAGTTTGAATACATCAATAAACAAACTAACGTATATGGTGGCTATGCTGATGACGACTTTGGCGATTTAACATCAGTTGGTGGTGAATACTTCATTAATGAATTTGTTGTTGGCGCATCTTACGAAAACCTAGACCCAGATTCAGGTTCTAACAGTGAGCTTTATAAACTGACGGGTGGTTACTTTTTCAACCCTGATTTACTTGCAAAAGTAACACTAGTTGAAAACAAAGACGGCGACGACTACGCATTATTTGATTTAGCTTACAACTACATGCTAAACAGCACAGATTACGTAGGTGTTACACTTACATCAGACGACGATTTTGATTACCGTGCAGTTGCTGCTAAATACTTTATTGATTTACAGCAAGGTAACTACCTAACTTTTGAAGGTAAATACGAAAGCATTGATGACGCAGAAAACCAATGGGTAGCAGAAACTAACTACTACTTCTCAAAAGCAACATCTGTATTTGCTAACTACAACAAGCAAGACACTTACAGCTTTGGTGCTCAACACTTTATCAATAAAAATATTGGTGTAAAGGTGGGTTACGAAAACAACGCTGATGATTCTGATAACGATGCGTACTTTGCTAACATGCGTTTCCAGTTTTAATTAAGTCCCGTACTAAGTTAATACAAAAGTAATATCAAAGGCCCGCTAAATTTAGCGGGCTTTGTTGTTTATAAACGTTTGATCTTTTAACTATAAACTTTTACTAACCATAATTACGGCTTTTATTATGTTCATCTAAATAACCCCTTTAAGTTATAAATAGAGTTGCCATAAATGGCTAGATTGTTATTAAAGCCATTAAGTAGAGTCGATGATAATAGTTATAAAATAATGAGTATTGGAGTTTTTTTGCTGGTAAATAATAGTTATTGGAAAAAACAGATAAAAATATGCACTTATACAAACCTATTTTTTATTATAAATTCAGAAATAATGAATTAATTATAGTCATTATTTTGAGAAATTAGAAAAATTTAGTGAGGGGAGGTTATATTGATGAGGTTTATCGAATAATTAAGTTGTGTTTAATTTAGCGACAACTTGTACCTTATTTGTTACTTTTTGAGTTTAAATGATGACAGACTATTGTTACGTAGATTTTGATGATACCTATTGTTTACATTTGCTTGTAATTATTTACATTTTCAGTGGTTTAAATTCGTCCTCTTATTCAGTTTTTGTTCATTTTTTGGCGTTAGGATGCGCCCCGACTTTGGCTAGACAGCTGAGGCATAAAAAGTAATATTTATAGGGAATTTAAAATGAAAAAATTAGCCGTTATCATTTCGAGCATTTTATTATCAAGCGCTGCAACCACTGCAATAGCTGCAGATACTTACCAATCAATCAGCCATGTAGGATACGTGGATGTAGATGGTGATGACACAGTAACTGTTGACTCAACTTATTATTTTTCTCCAAAAGCGACTTCAGGTCCTTACGATCAATTTGAATACATCAATAAGCAAACAAATGTTTATGGTGCATACAGTGATAATGATTTTGGAGATGTTACTAGCGTTGGCGGTGAGTATTTTGTAGAAGATTTTGTATTAGGTGCACAGTACAATAATTTCGATAGTGATTTTGGCTCAAGCACGGATGTAATTGAACTTTCAGCTGGTTATTTCTTTAACCCAAACCTTGTATTAAAAGCAACGTTTATTGATGTAGAAGATGCTGACAATCAGTTTGTGTTTGATTTGGCATATAACCACCAGTTAAACAACACTGATTATATTGGCTTTACAGTAACAGCAGATGATGAGTTTGATTACCGTGCAGTAGCAGCTAAGTACTTTGTTGATTTACAGCAAGGTAACTACTTGACTGTTGAAGGTAAATTTGAAGATGTTGATGGCGGTTCAAGTAACTGGGAATTAGCATCTAACTACTATTTCAGCAAAGCAACATCGGTTTTTGTTACAGTTAATAAAAATGATGATTACACTCTTGGTGCTCAACACTTTTTCAACAACAATGTTGGTTTAGAAGCAGGTTACGGCAATAACTGGGATGATTCTGATTATGATGCTTACTTTGCAAATTTAAGCTTACAGTTCTAATTTAACTAAAATTAGAATATGAATAAAAAGCCCGCTCATTTGAGCGGGCTTTTTGTTCAGCGCTATTTACCAGCCGCAGTTGCGGCCTTCGTTTTGTTTATCTAAATATGTTTGTAATGGTGCAAAGTAATCGAGCATTGCTGTTGCATCCATTTGCGGCTTACCTGTTACAGTTTCAAGCGCTTCTTGCCAAGGGTGAGATGAACCCATTTCAAGCATAGCGTTTAGCCTATCCCCTGCTTCTTTTGAATTATAAATAGAGCAGCGATGAATGGCTTTATCGTTACCGGCAATTTCACATAAGCTGCGATGAAACTCAAATTGTAAAATATGCGCTAAAAAGTAACGTGTATAAGGCGTGTTACCCGGAACGTGGTACTTAGCACCCGGATCAAAGTCGTTTTCGCTACGTGCGATAGGAGCTTGCACTCCTTGGTATTTTTCACGTAATTCCCACCAAGCTTTATTGTAGTTCTCTGGGGTTACTTCACCTGAAAATACCTGCCAACGCCACTGATCAACCATTAAGCTAAACGGTACAAAGGCTACTTTATCAAGCGCCATTTTCATCAACAAACCGATATCTTTAGATTCGTCAGGTACTTGTTCAAGTAAGCCGATTTCTTTTAAGTAACCCGGTGTAACCGATAAAGCAATGGTGTCTCCAATGGCTTCATGAAAACCATCGTTTGCACTTTCTTGATAAAATAAAGGTTGTTTATTATAAGCGCGTTGATAAAAGTTATGACCTAATTCATGGTGAATAACTGAAAACTCTTCGCCTGTGCGCTGAATACACATTTTAATGCGTAAATCGTCTTTGCTATCGATATTCCATGCTGATGCATGACACTGCACATCTCTGTCTTTTGGTTTTACAAACAGTGAACGCTCGTAAAATGTCTCTGGTAGTGCATCAAAACCCATTGAGGTAAAAAAGTTTTCAGCCCCTTTGACCATTTTAAGTTCGTCGTAATTATTTTGAGCTAATAACTCGGTTACGTCGTAACCCGGATCGGCGTTTTCTGGTGCAACTACATCGTAAATATTACCCCATGCTTGCGCCCACATATTACCAAGTAAGTGTGCTGGTATTGGCTGATCTTGAGGTACTTTGTCGGTGCCGTACTTTTCACCTAACTTTGCGCGAACATGGCAATGTAGCGAGTTATAAAGTGGTTTAACTTGGCCCCAAATACGGTCAAGCTCAGTGGTGAAGTCATCAGCAGGCATATCGTATTTACTGCGCCACATAGCGCCCGTATCGGCATAACCAAGCTCCTTTGCACCTTCGTTGGTAAGTGCTACTTGTTGCTCGTAAAGTGGGCGCATGGGTTTTGATATTTCACGCCAGCCTTGCCATAAATCAAGTAGTTCGTTGTAATCTCGGCTGGTGGCCATTTTTGAGGTCATGTCGCCAAGGCTCAAACAGCTGCCATCTTCTTTACAGTATTTACCTTTACCATATAGCCCGCCAAGCTCTGCGACAATTTGTGAAAGCTTCGCTGTTTTATCAGCGTCTTGTGGGGCAGGAAGTGTAAGTGCTAGTTTTAGTTTATCAAGCTTACGGCGAGCATCGTAATCAAGCTCTAGTTCGTCGTATTTTGCAGCTTCATTTGCTAAACGCACGACTGTTTCGGTCATTTTACGGTTAACTTCAGCCGATAGAGCAGATGTATCGTGAGTAATAAAGTTTGCGTAAATCCATTCTGCGCGGCTCGATTCTAAATAAAGTGCACTCAGTTCTTTTTCTGTGTTTGTTATAAATGTATTTGCATCTTTTGCAGTTACTGCTTTTGTAGCTTGTGATGAATCGGTAGTGTCGATAGATACTTGCGCATCGCAGGCCGTTAAAGCAAGAGTACTTGCTACCATTAAGGCGCTCATACTTAGTTTAAATCGAAAGGGGGTCATGCTATTCCTTTAATTTATTGTTATTAAAACGTTGATAATAGCAGTGATGTTTAAAACAATAAAATGAATGCGTTAAGGCTCACGACTCGTCGTGCAATGATTGTATTTAAATTAAGATGGGTCATAATTAAGTTACTATTTTCATTCAATGTGTAAGGAATGTGCGCATGTTAATATTTATAATATTGCTGGTCGTGGTGGTGGTTATTTTTGCGGTTAAAGATATTCGCCTAAACTTGATTAGTCGTCCTACGTTTAAAATGTTCAAAAAGGTGCTTCCGCCATTATCGCAAACAGAGCGAGAGGCGATGGAAGCAGGTGATGTTTGGTGGGATGGTGAGTTATTTAGTGGTAACCCAGACTGGCAAAAACTGCACCGTTTTCCTAAACCAGAGCTTAGCGATAAAGAAAACGCATTTATGGCTAACCAAGTAGAAACCTTGCTGGCTATGCTTGATGATTATCAAATTGTACAAAAAGACAAAGACTTACCAAAAGAAGTGTGGGACTACCTAAAAACGGAAGGTTTTTTTGCGCTGATCATTCCTGAAAAATTTGGCGGTCGTGAGTTCTCGGCAATTGCTAATTCAACGATAGTATCAAAAATTTCGACTAAAAGCTTAACAGCCGCAGTCACTGTTATGGTGCCTAATAGCTTAGGTCCGGGCGAGTTACTTCTTCACTATGGTACTAAAGAGCAGCAAGATCGTTGGCTGCCAAGTTTAGCTAATGGTACAGATGTTCCTTGTTTTGCATTAACGGGACCTGAGGCGGGCTCTGATGCTGGCAGTATTCCTGATTCAGGCGTGGTGTGTATGGGTGAGCATAATGGCGAGAAAGTAATGGGCCTGCGTTTAAATTGGTCAAAGCGTTACATTACACTTGCACCCGTGGCTACTGTACTCGGCTTAGCATTTAAAATGTATGACCCTGATGCTTTATTAGGTGATAAGAAAGAGCTAGGCATTACATGTGCTCTAATACCAACCGATCATCCGGGTGTCGAAACGGGTGAGCGTCATTATCCGCTTAATATGGCCTTCATGAATGGTACCACTTACGGTAAAGATGTATTTATACCACTGGACTGGATCATTGGTGGTCAAGAGTGTGCAGGGCGTGGCTGGAGAATGCTTGTTGAGTGTTTAAGTGCAGGGCGTGGTATATCACTACCAGCATTGAGTGCAGCAACTGGACATTTAGCTTCAAAAATGACATCGGCATATGCTATGGTACGCCAGCAGTTTGGTGTATCTATAGGGCAATTTGAAGGCGTGCAAGAGGCACTTGCGCGTATTGGTGGTTTAACTTACACACTTGAGTCATGCAGATTAATGACCGCAGGTGCGATTGATTTAAAATTAAGCCCGTCGGTTGTAACAGCGATTGCTAAATACCATATGACTGAAATGGGTCGTACGGTAATGAATGATGCAATGGATATTCATTCAGGTAAAGGAATTCAAGTAGGGCCTAATAACTATTTGGCGCATGGCTATATGGGTATTCCAGTATCAATTACGGTTGAAGGCGCGAATATTTTAACGCGTAACTTAATGATATTTGGCCAAGGTGCAACACGCTGTCATCCATTTGTTTTAAAAGAAATGGAAGCCGCTGCAATGGAAGATGACGACGCAGCACTTGAACAATTTGATGGTTTATTAATGAACCATATAATATTTGCAGCAAGTAATGCAGGTATGGCATTTGTGCATGGCTTAACACGTAGTTATTTTGCTAAAGCGCCTGTAGGTGGTGAAACGGCTATTTATTATAAGCAACTGAGCAGAATGAGCCGAGGCTTAGCTATTTGCACAGACGTGGCTATGTTAATGCTTGGCGGTGAGCTTAAACGAAAAGAAATGATATCGGCACGTTTGGGTGATGTATTAAGTCATTTGTACTTAGCATCAACTGTTTTAAAACGTTATGAAGACGAAGGGCGCCAACAAGCTGATTTACCATTTGTAAAATATGCTATTGAGAACTCATTATTTGAAATTGGCCAAGCGTTTAATGGCTTCTTTAAAAACTTTTCAAACCCGGTTGTTAATTTTATCCTTAAACGTATCGTGTTCCCGCTTGGAAATCATTACCACAGACCAAGTGATGAAATTGCACAAAGTATTTGTGAGCGTATGACTCAACCGGGTGTATTTAGAAACCGCTTAACGCATTTATGTTATGTAGATGAAAATGCAGGTACAGGGGTCATGGAAAGCGCATTTTTAGCTATGCATGATATGCAAGCGCAGTTTAAAGACTTAAAACAATGGCAGCGTAAGGGCAGTGTGCCTGCAACGCTTGATATTGAAGGTGCTATAAATTATGCGCTTGAAAATAAGTTGTTAGAGCAAACTGATGCTGATGCAATGCATCATGCTAATAAGCTACGTAAGAAAGCCATTGCAGTTGATAACTTTCAACCTGGTGAGCTGTAGCGCAGTACTTTAAATGCTAGGGCGTGTTGACCCTTCGTGGTTGAATTTGCAGCAGGCTGTTTGGTTTTTAGGCAAGGCAGAGCCTATGTAGTGTGGTTATTCCCCA